>NZ_BDGT01000008.1 GCF_001748285.1 Thermogemmatispora onikobensis
TGACTTAGAGATAGCCCTGCAAAAGGTAGCTAGCCTAGGCCATAGAATTGATAAATATATATTTATCACTACAGAAGAGATTACCCCACAGGTTCATCAATATGCAATCAGCTTATATAAGCGAACAGGTGGCATAGAATTTGCAGTACTTGATTGTATCACATTTATCAGACATTTCTTGCATCTCTTTCACCATCTAAGAAACAATTTTCTTGATATCTATCAACAGCTCATTTTAGAAGAGCCAGAAAGCTCCGTCAGGCAAGAACTGAAGGAGGCATTCCTAGCACTGCGCCTGGCAGCAGTAAGTAGCAACGGGGTCGGCGGCGACGAGGGGAACTGAGTCAGGCGGCAGGACTATGGCCCCAATAATCAAGCCGGTATCCCCGCCTCAAAGAGCAAGAGATACCGGCCCCTTCTTCCAGAAAGTTGCCTGCCTGGTCCAGAGCGCCAGGCTTCAGGCTGGCAGGCAGCTCCCGCCTCTAATCCTGTTTATTGAAGGCCACTGCGCCCCAGACAATAAAGATCAGTCCCAGGGCCGCCACAATCGCCAGCTCCACCGGCGTCGAGAGCGTCGTATCGAACACCTTCACCCCCAGACCCAGGGCATCCAGCACAAACTGGGGCAGATTGAGCGCGCGCAGCACCGCCTGCCGCAGCGGGTCCACCCCGTACGTCACCGGGTTAATCTTCGTCAGAAAGGCCAGCCAGTCAGGCAGATTGCGCAGGGGGAAGAGCGCCCCACTCAGGAAGAACATCGGCATCAGGAAGAACTGCATGATCATCTGGAAGCCTTCCATCGACTTCATGCGCGAGGCGATGACAATGCCCAGCGATGTCAGAGAGAAGGCCAGCAGCAGCATCTCTAGCATCAGCTTGACCACCAGGCCAACGCTCAGATTGACCCCCACCAGCGGCGCGAAGATCAGCATGATCGTCCCCTGCAACATGGCGATCGTGCTGCCACCAAGGGCCTTCCCCAGCACCAGCGAGGTGCGTGAGATCGGCGCCACTAACATCTCGCGCAGAAAACCAAACTCGCGGTCCCAGACGATCGAAATCGCCGAGAAGATCGAGGTAAAGAGCACCGTCATGCTCAAGACGCCCGGGAAGAGGAAGGTTCGGAAATCCAGAGTCGTCGCCCCCGGCGGCAGATTGGCCTGGCTGCCAACTACATTCAGGCTGCTGGAAAGGCCTGAACCAAAGATGAAGAGAAACATCAACGGCTGGGCCAGCGAGGTGATGATCCGTATCCAGTCGCGCACAAAGCGCAAAACCTCGCGGTACCAGATGATCACAATCGTATTGAGGTTGCGCCGGAATGGCCCGTTGATCGGCGTCAGGGCCTGCTCAATCTGCGCCGGTTGCGGCGTCGCTACAGTTGTCGCCATGATCTTTACCTCCTTCCCCACTGGCGCGAGCGCATGAAGCCGCGCATCTGCTCTCGGACATCAGCCTCTTCTTCACGGATCTCGCGTCCCGTCAGCTTGATAAAGACATCGTCCAGCGTCGGGCGCCGCACGCTGATCGAGGCAATGCGCGCCGTCACCTTCTCAACGATGCGCGGAACCAGCTCTTCGCCGCCCGCAATCTCAAAAACCAGCTCCCCCTTGTTCTCCCGCGGCTCAACCCCAAAATGCTCCTTAATCTGCTGCGCCGCTACAGCGTTATCGCTGGTCCTGAGACGAATAACATCGCCTCCTACCATGTCCTTGAGCCGACTCGGCGTGTCCAGCGCTACGATCTTGCCATGATCAATAATGGCAATTCGATCACAATATTCAGCTTCATCCATATAGTGCGTGGTCAAAAACATCGTAATCTGCTTTTGCTGGCGCAGATTTAGAATATATGACCAGAGATGCAGGCGCGTCTGTGGATCAAGGCCGATGGTTGGCTCATCGAGGAAAAGGACGCGCGGATAGTGCAAGAGGCCGCGAGCGATCTCCAGACGGCGCTTCATGCCTCCCGAGAAGGTGCGCACCAGCTGGTCGCGCCGGTCGTAGAGATCGACCATCTTGAGCAGCTCCTCGCGACGCTGCTTGCTCACCGCCGCCGGCAAACCATAGACGGTGGCGTGGAAGCGCAGGTTCTCGTCCGCAGTCAGGCGATCGTCAAGGCTCGGGTCCTGGAAGATGAGGCCGATCGATTCGCGCACCTTGTTGCGCTGCGTCACAAGGTCATAGCCGGCGATGCGCGCCCGCCCAGCAGTGGGATGCAGCAGGGTACAAAGCATGTTGATGGTGGTCGATTTGCCAGCCCCATTGGGGCCGAGGAAGCCGAAGATTTCCCCAGGGTAGACTTCGAACGAGATGCCTTTGACCGCTTCCAGCTTGCCGTAGTGGCGGGTCAGGCCCTCAACTTCGATGATGGGCGCACCCGTGGGCCGCACTCCCTCGCTCGCTACCGCCATCCGCAGATCCGCCGGCGACTGAATCCGTCCGTTGAGCTGTTCTCCTTGCAATGTCTGCTCTTCAGCAGCCATGTCTGCCATGTATCTCTCCTTCTCTCTCAGCTCTCTCAGCTATCACAGCGGCCAGCTCTTCTAGCCCGCGAAGAAGAGCGCACCGCCCCTCTTCGCTCATGAGGCTGAAGACTGCCTTGAGCTGCTCCTTCATCTGATGCGCCATGTGTTGGCGCAATTCTCGCCCAGAGTCGGTAAACTCAACAAAAACCTGACGACGATCCTGCCGATCACGCCTCCTCATCACCAGCCCCCGTCGTTCCAGGCTGTCAACCGCCCGCACCACCGTCGCGGGATCAAGGTCAAGACGACTGGCCAGCAGACCGATGGTGTACGGCTCCCCCCCTTCTTGCAGTGCCCGCTGCAGCAAGCCCAACACCATGAACTGGGTCGTACTCACAATCACCCCATGCTGATGGGCCCGCTTGAAACTCGCTCCCATCGCCCTCTGAATCTGGCTGAAAAGGCCCGCAAAGCGCTCCGCCTGCTCCTCCAGATCCTGTACTTGCCTTTCACCATCGGTCTCTCTTTCCATGACCCCTGCTTGCTTCCTTTCTTCCTGCGTTGCCAACTCGTTGCTCTACTCAGTTCGTTGTTGCTACCAATTAGTGGTAGTAACAATTATTGACTTAATCAAAGAATAGCACGGTCTTCCACCACTGTCAAGCCCACCCCTCAATTCGATATATCGTTTTTTGAAAGTATAACGATATATCGGGTCAGTGTCAAGGTGGCAGGTTCTCGCTCTGTTCCAGCGGGCCCCTCAAAGGCCCGCTGGCAGGCTCATAGACGGGGCAAAGCTGCGGACTGTTCGTGCTTTCTTCGTGATGCTTGCCTGGTGATCACCAGCCCTGTCCATGGTCAGCCGGTGAGGGTGAGAGACAAAAAGAGAGGAGCAGCGGCGTAATAGAGGGATCGCCACGGCGGCTTTGCCGTCGCAGATGGGAATGGCAAGAGTCTAGGGTGAGGCTGACGCACAGCGACAGGATCACCAGGGATGCAGGCTTCACCGGCGAAGGTGCCTCTCAGGCACCGGCAGCACCGTCACGGACTGCGCCTTTGTTCGCCTGCTCCGCACGGGAAGGGGTCAGCGCCGCCTCCTGGCTCTGGCCTGCACGCTGCTCCTTCTGCTCCTTGAGCAGGAGGCTGGCCGCCTCGCGCGTATTGAGCGGCAGGCGAGGGATGTTCCCAGAAATCTGCGCCAGCTCCTCAACCTGCAGCTCTTCTTTGATCTTGTCTTTCACTACCCGGGCTTGACCCACTCCCCGACCCAGGTTGCGCGCTACCGATTGGAGCGCCCGCGGCCCGAAGAGCGCCAGCCCAAAGAGGAAGATGATTAGCAGATCAATCGGATGAAAGCCCATAGGGGCCACCTTTCGTCTTGGCTCTCTCGCTTTCCAACTGGGAAGCCAGTAGCCGCGTCCCTACTCGCTGGTTCTTCTTCTCAAAAGTATGATACCATAACAACGTGCCGTCGGGGACCCCTGGATTCATCCAGGGGAGGAAGGCGGCCCCCTCCTTCCCTGGAGACAGCCCACGAGGCAGCGCGATCTCCACGGGATCTGGCTTCACGACGGCGATATCAAGCACGTCCAGCTAGAGCTTGCCCTGCTCTCAACCCCGCACGCAGCCACCGATCTACTACGTCTGATCTTCGACGTCTGGTATCAGCCCCGCGAGATGCGTTCCAACGGAAGCTGGCATTGGGCCTGGGCCGGCTTTGTCGTCAAAAGCCTGGAGGCCCTGATCCTTGGTGCCTATCCTGCGCAGGCGCGCAAGCTGGCCACCTTCTTCGCCCACAATAGTCCCCACAGCGTCACAGTCTATGAGGCCCTGCGCTGGGAATGGACCGCTATTCGCCTCCTCCGCTTCGGCACCCTCGCCCAGCGACAGGCCTTTCGTGGGCAGGCCACGCGCGCTGGAGCCGCGCCGTTGCCCTGGCCCTGGCCAAGGCCAACCAGCCCACAGCGATTCTTAACGACTAGCCGGGACAGGACAGCGAAAAAATTCAGGAACGAAAAAGTGATCGTTAGGAGTTTATTATACTGGAGAGAGTGCCGAGGTTGACTATCTGGCTTTCCCTCGCACCGTAGTCCATGCTCTCTCTCAGTATCTCCTCGCGTCTCTCAGACCTCGCCTCGTAAGAGGGGGCACCCCACCACGAGGTCGCGCGAGGAAGGGGGAAACGAGGAAGTGAGAGGGGAGGGCTACGACTGTGAGTACAGAGGCCGGCAGTGGTCAACGCAGGAGATCCAGGCCCGGAGCTTCCCCCACACACCCCCACTCCGGGCCTGCCGATTGCTGTTTTTCGGTTCCTGCTACAGCAATCGGTCTCCTTCTTTTTGGCCACTTGCAAGCAGCGCCAGCTCCTTTCTCTTTCCCTTAGCCAGGACCACCTTCAACCAGCCACCTGCTCACCTTGTTGCTCCCTGACATGGCCAGATCGGGGGAGAAAGAGGTCTTCTACTACTGCCTATTCTCTGGCCTGTGCTATCATCTAAGCCGAATAGAGAAATGCAAGAATAAAAAAATGAGGAGGGCAGCGCACCGACGCTGTCCATGTCAGCGAGCAAGCGAGTAAGCAAGTACGTAAGTGAGTGAGTGAGGGAACCATGCAGCCCAGAGAGAGCTTTCCCCCGAGTGGCACCCAGCTCCGCACAATCGTTGTCAGTGCCCTGATCCTTTTCGCCCTGGCCGGCATCATGAGCGGCTTCGCCTTCGGGGCCGCCGTGCGCCACCGATCCAGCGCCGGCCAGCCGACGCCATCGCCGACCGTGCCCACCATCGCCCAGCACACCATCACGCCGACACCGACGCCATCGCCGGTGCCCATTCTCCTCGGGATTCCCCGTTTTGCTGCCGGACCGACTTTCAGCGAAGCCGCCGACGGCCAGACCAGCTACACTGTGACCGCACAGGCCATCGACAAGCAAGGGCAGACCATCAACCGCAGCGGAGTGACCTGCAAGCTCTGGCTGGTGCACCGCGTCCCTGACGGGGTTCTTCTCCAGCTGCCCGATATCGGCAAGCGCATGGATCTGGCCAGCATCCAGCAACCCATCCCGGGGCAGGTCAAAGACAAACCCTACGACGAAGTCGCAGGATTGCAGTTCTCGGCAGGCACCCCACAAACCCAGTCCTGCGATTCCCAAGGGCGGGCCACCTGGAACTACACCATCTCCCCCAGCGTGCAGCCGGGCAAGTACGATCTCGTCCTGCTCACCGACTGGCAGGGCATCCATTACAACTGGAGCTGGGCCCACATCGTCATTACCAAAGCACAGGGAATGGGGCCAGGCAACGACTGAGCACCAGCGGTAGTTGTCCTGTTGCACCTCACCGACCAGCAAGCAGCTCGGCGTCAGGGACTTCCTGCCGGCCTGGCGGAGGAGAGGAGGGAGTGGCCGGAACGCGAAGCAGCCAGCGCCCTCTTTGTCCTGTAGCTTGCAAGGCCGATGACAGCGCTCCTCTTCGTCGCTCGCTCGCTCATTCACTCACTCGCTTGCTCCGCTCGGCCTTGCAGCATCTGCGCCAGCTCACGCAGCACTCCCCGGATCAGCAGCACAAAGCGCGAACTGGCGGCGGCGGCAGTCGCCAGCACCTCGCCATGATCTACCGGCTGTCCCTCGCTCCCGGTGGCGCTATTCGTAATCAGGCTCAGACCAAGAACCCGCAGCCCCATATGGCGGGCTACGATCACCTCGGGCACGGTAGACATCCCCACGGCATCACCCCCAATCTGGCGCAGAAAGCGCAGCTCAGCCGGCGTCTCGTAGGATGGGCCACTGACCATCACATAGACCCCTTCATGCAGATGCAGGCTGGGAATCTCCCCCGCCACCCTCTGTACCAGGGTCCGCAGCTCCTCATCGTAGGCCGCCGTCATGGCTGGGAAACGTACCCCGAGCCGCTCATCGTGAGGACCACGCAGCGGATGCCAGCCCGCCAACCCGGGCAGATTGATGTGATCGCGAATCAGCATGAAATCGCCGGGCTGATAGGCTGGATTCAAGGCGCCCGCCGCATTGGTCACCACAAGCACCTGGGCCCCCAGACGCGCCATCACCCGCACAGGCAGGGTGATCTCCTGCGGTGTATAGCCCTCGTAGAGATGCAGCCGCCCCTGCATGGCTACCAACGCTACCCCCTCCAGCTGTCCCAATATCAAGCGACCAGCATGGCCCGCCACTGTCGACGAGGGCCAATGCGGCAGCTGAGCATAAGGAATGGCAGCTGTGGCCTCTACCGCTTCGGCCAGCTCGCCCAGACCTGACCCCAAAATCAGGGCGACCTGGGGCACCAACGGAGAGCGCTCCTGGATTACCGCCACAGCCTCCTCGACCTGGTCGTACAACATAGTGCTATCCTCGTCGCATCAGCAAAGAATCGTGTCCCTCAGACGCTCCCCAGCCCTTTGAGGGTCCTGCTTCTCTCGATAGGTGAGCATATTCCAATAATGCCTGTACACCCTGTGGCTCGCTGCTCCGCTTGATAGCCAGCAGCATCAAGGACTGACGCAACTGACAGGGCGTCAGCTCGGCGATGCCAGCACGCTGAGCGTAGTTCCTCACCACCAGCCAGAAGCCCTGGCGAGTCAGCCTCCGCCCATGATGGTTCACAAAGAGGCCAGGCTCCTCGGGATGATGGCGAGCCAGATAAGGGCGCGAGCGCAGCAGATATTGCTCCAGCGCCATAATGGCCTGCGAGGTCAGCGGGCACTCGCGCACGCACCCATCGCCACGCGGATAGACCAGCGAGCCACAGAGGCGATCGAAACAGCCCACATCGAGGGCCACGAGATCAGTGAGGTGCATCCCCGTTGCATAGAGCACCTGCACCATTGCCAGATCGCGCATGCCCGTTGGCGTGAACGGCGGAATCTGCTCCAGCAGACGCATGAGCTGCTCAGCCGAAAGCACCGGGAAGGTGGTCCTGAGAGCACGGGGAGCTGGCACCGCCTCCAGCGGATTCCTCTCCAATAGCCCCAGGCTTTTAAGATGGCGAAAAAAGGTTTTGAGCGCGGCCAGCTTGCGGCTGATCGTCGTGGGCTGATAGGCGCGCACCTGGCGCATCTCCTCTAGATAGGCCCGAATATCCTCGCTCTCCACCTCCGACCAGTGTCGGCGTTGCCGCTGTTGCGCTAGAAACGAGGAGAACTGAGAGAGATCGTTGCGATAGGCCGCCACCGTGTGGTGATTGATTCCAGCGCCCCTCTCAGCCAGAGTGGCGAGATAGGCATCCACAGCTTCTTGCAACATTGCGACATATCCCCTACCCAGAAATGAGAAAGCAGTGCACCTACCACCATCTTCTCGTCTCGTCCGTGTCTGAGGGAGGAGTGGGTGGCTTGCCTCGGTGCTGGCATTATATGCCAGAGGCTGGAGAGAGGCAAGAGTGGCGACAGAAGAGTACCACTGCGCCAACCCAGAACCGGGTGCTATAATAGGACTATCCGCCCGGCATGCACAGAAACTGAGATGTGGCAGGTCAGTCGGGGCGCCAGCTCGCGCCGATGACTCCGACCTTGCTGCTATGGTACAATCCTATCCACTAGATCGCTAGCGGGAGAGAGAGATGAGCAAGTTTTCGAATATGCTGAGCCAGGCACGGCGAGGCCAGAGCGGCGGCGCCATTGGCTTCTTCGGGAGCAAAAGCCGGCCAACGGTCAAGCCCCGCGCCGCCGCTCTGCTGATTGAGTTTCCCGCCGTCAATGCTGGCGAGGCGGAAGCCGCTATCAAAGCCGGCGCCAACGGCCTGCTCTTTCATTGGTCTGGCTCTTCCCTGGATAGCGCCAGCCTCGCGACACTCAAAGAGCTGAGCGAGACCATCCAAAGCCAGGACGAGAACGCCGCCCTCGGTCTGCGCCTCCTCGGCAACGGCGTCGGTATCGAGCGGAAAACGCTAGAGTCGCTCAAAGAGCATGGAGTCCATTTCTTGATCGTGCCGCTCCAGGCTCCGGCTCGCCTACTGAGCACACACCTGAAAGACTTCGATCTGGCAGTGACGCTACCCTGGCGCGGGAACGATCCCCTCTATCCTCTGGTAGTACGTAACCTGAGCGCGTTCGAGGGGATCTCGGCCCTGCACTTCGATGGGCGAGAGCTACCGCTTGAGCGCCTCAGCATCGAAGAGGCGCTTGGCTACCGCGCCATACGCGAGGCGCTGCGCCTGCCAGCTCTCATGAGTCTGACATCCCTCGCGGGAGAGGCCGCCGCCTATGGTCTGCTGGCGCTGGGCATCCAGGCAGTGATTGTGCCAGCCAGCGAGAGCGTCACAGCGACGACTCAGCGTATCCAGGAGCTGCGCGAGTGGCTGGAGAAGGCCCACCAGGAGGAAGAAAAAGAGCTTCCCCCGCCGACCGTGCCTCAGCCGTCGCTCCCGACCTCCTTTGAGGAAGAGGAAGAACCCTAGAGCGGCCTGCCAGGCCCTGTACGCCAGGTTGAGCGCGGGCCGGCCCGCCGGTCGAACCAATTGTGACCGGCTCAGTTCATCACCAGATGATGAAAAGCCTCTGCACAGGCGAAGCCATGCTCGCTACCGAACGGACGGCCTGGGCATAGCGCCCGCGCATCTGGCTGGCATGGCAGAGGAGTGCCTCGACTTTCTTGTCAATGACGGCGCTGATGTCTACTCAGTGGTTCGGCTGGTCACTGGCAAAGCAGTAGATCTGGCGGACGCGAGGCGGCCAGCGCATCCAGGGTACAAAGGCCGACCGCACGGTGGTCAGGATGTACCTGATAACGCTGCTTGGGACCAAAGGTCAAGACGACCTCCGGCTTGAGGAGACGCACGATGCGGGCGATCTCGCGCCGCATCTGCAGCGACGGCTCAACGTCTCCATAAAGGCATGCCGCCGGGGACCCCTGGATTCATCCAGGGGAGGAAAGCGGCTCTCTCCTTTCTCTCATCCTGGGGTTGACATCTTCAGCTCTCCTGTGGTCTCCCAGCAACGGCTGTGCCTCACCGTGCAGCGGGCGGGGGAGCAGAGCGGGTCAACCCAGCCACGGTGCTGTACTGTCCTACGGGACAGTGGGCTGCCGTCAACCAGCCTTGAAGCCCGGGCCGATGCGGCTGCGGGCAAGCCCCTGGCTTGAGCCAGGGGTCGTTGTTAACCGACATAGTCGAGAAAAAGCACCTACCTGGTGCACCCCCAGTACTTCCGCCGCCCGCCGCTGCTCGGCCTCGCGAATCACAGCCAGCCGCTCCGGCGTCATGGTTGGGTCATTGCTGCCCCGCTGCCCACGAGTGGCCGGGAGATAGCTGACCTCGCATCCCCGGGCAGTCAGGCGGGCAATGGTCCCACCGCAGAGAGAGAAACCCGGCATCATCGGGATGGGCCATGACGACCAGGATACGCTGGCCACCAGGGGGAAGAAGGAGGTCACTGTCCTCTCCCATTGTTTCCTCCTCACTCATCTCCCAGGCGTGGAATAGCGAAATGCTTGCCGGTCTGCCAGTGCAACTGGCGCCGGGGAATGCTCCGCAGCAGTTGCCTGGTGAGCTGCCAGACCCCCTCGGGATCACTATTGTTGCGCCAGTAGTAATAGCAGGCGACTTCATCAGGTTCAGCCCGTAGCGCCAGCTGGAAGAGCCTCGGGAGTTCTTGCTGGCCGTCTTCATCCAGATCGAAGTTCTGCAGCCAGAGCAGGCTGCGCTTCTGATGCTGACGCGCTAGATCAACAAGCTCCCGCTCCCCCCGCTCAGCGCTGCTCGTCGCAACCTCAGCAGCTTGAGGCTGCTGGCGAGACCACCGCCGCAGGTGGAGGCCCAACATGTCCAGGTCTGGCAAGAGAGCGAGATCCTCAACCAGGCTGGCATCGTAGGAGGGGAGCACAATCACAGTCCTGACATGCTTGTCCAGACCTTTAATGTAGGTACAGAGATCGCTCAAGAAGGTCACCCAGGAGCGGCGACGAAAGCCCGCCAGGTCGGTCACATCAGGACAAAGCGCCCGACACACCGAGCAGAAGCAGGTGATTTCGCCGTAGTGTGGCTCGTCGAGCAGGATGCCGTTAATGGGATAGGTATTTAAATAGAAAGTAAGCTCCTGGAAGAGCCAGCGGCGAAAGGGCTCGTGGTTGAAGCAGGTGAGGTCGTGATAACGACCGTGATGGTCCAGCACACGTGACTCGGGGTGATGGAACGTATACCAGCTCGGCGCCGGCGAGGGGGTGGCGAAGAGGTTGCCATGCTGGCCCGGACTCAGGTAGACTTTGAGGCCCACGTCTTGCGCGAGCAGCAGACCGCGCTCCAGGTCGCGCGGCCAGTAGTGACGTTCTTCATCTTGAATGCTGTAAACAATACTGCTGGCGCCCGCAGCGCGAATCTGCTCAAAGTCCCGTTTGACGAGGTCAGGATGAAAGAGCGAGTGGAAATAAGCAACAGTAATGTCCATGACGCTCACCAGGCAAGCGGTCCAGGATAGGTGGTGCGGAGACCGATTTCTGCTCGTGCTGAGCGAGCAGCTTGGCTCTGTTGGGAAATAGCTCGCTGGTAGTATACCACAGGTGGGACAGAATAGTTCTCCCACGAGCGAAAAAGGACTAACTTCCTTCTCTGGAACGGCTTTCTTGACAGCCTGGCCAGGAAGCGGCACAATCCAGACGAAGGGAATGGTTATGGCTATGGCTATGCAATGGCAATGGTTACAACTGGGGAGAAGCTGCACGGTACGCGCCTACGCCAAGATCAATCTGACGCTTGATGTTCTCGGTCGGCGCGCCGATGGCTACCACGCGCTGGCGACGGTGATGCAGACGGTCGATCTCTACGACACGCTCTCTTTGACGCTGCGCGAGGATGGGCAGGTACGCCTGGCCTGCACCCAGCCTGAGCTGCGTACGGAGGACAATCTGGCACTCCGCGCAGCGAGGCTGCTCCGGGAACATACCGGCGAACAGCGCGGCGTGCTGATCGAGTTGCAGAAGCGCATTCCGAGCGCCGCCGGCCTGGGCGGAGGAAGCAGTGACGCCGCCGCGGCTCTCCTGGCTCTGACACGCCTGTGGCAGCTGCAACTGACTTCAGAGGAGCTGATGAAGCTGGCCGCCTCGCTCGGCTCGGATGTGCCTTTCTTTCTCTATGGAGGGTTGGCCCTCTGTGAGGGCCGGGGCGAGCTGGTGACCCCTTTGCCTCCTTGCTGGCCCGCCGAGCTGCGCTGGCTGGTGCTGCTGAAGCCAGCGATCAGTGTGGCAACTGCTGGGGTCTTTGGAGCTTTGACGGCGCGCGACTACAGCGATGGCTCGCATACGCAGGCGGTCTGCGCGGCTTTGCAGGCACAGCGGATGCCTGACCTGTCTCACCTTCACAATGGTCTTGAGCGCGGGGTCCTGGAGCGCTATGCCGAGGTGGCCGCCGGGCGGGCCGCGCTTCTGGAGGCCGGGGCTCCTTTCGTCCGCCTTTCGGGCAGCGGTCCAACGCTCTTTACGGCGCTGGCCAACCTCGAGGAGGCTCATCGTCTCTGGCTCCGTCTCCACAAGCAGGGCTACGAGGTCTATCTCACTCAGGCGGTCTCTCCTTCCTCAGCATCCCTGACGCTGGCTGCTGTGGCCGCTCGCTAAGCCGCTTTGGGCTGCTGCAAGCTGGCCAGCGCACTCGACGCGCTAAAGCACCCTTTGTTATAATGCCCGTATCGACAGTCAGTTTGCCAGCGTTGTTCAGCGCCAGAGGAGGCCACAATGAGTAGCATCTGGGACTCACTCCACCGCGGCCTGGAGAAGGCTTCTAAAGAAGCCGCCCGCATGGGACGTATTCGCTATCTGCGGAGCACGATCGAGCGACTCAAGCGCGATTTCAGCCAGCAGGAAAGTGGTCTGGTGGCAAGGACTCGCGAGCTGTATGAGATGGGTCAGCTGCACCAGAGCGAGCTGATGCCTTTCTGTGAGGCCCTGGCTAGCCTACAACAGCAGTTGAGCGAGGTCCAAAAAGAGCTGCAGAGCTTGCAAAGCGGGTCTGAGACCACAACCCGAGGTCAAACGGACATTATTACAAGCTATCCTGTCCCGGAGCCGGGAACGTTGCCAGCCTGGACCCCTCCCGGCAGCGGTGGAGAGCGAGAGTCAACAGCAAGCAGCCATCCTCTTTACAGTCCTGAGATTGGAGAGGAGCCAGCAGCCCAGATCGCCCCTCCACCACCTCCTCCTCCTGGCAGCATGCCTTTTCCTCCCCCTCTTAGCAGTACTGCCTATCCTACTATCTCTACGCCTCCCGTCGGCAGCAGTCCAATCTACCCCACCGTTCCAGCATCTCCGCTTGCTCCCGTCCATCAGGACAAAGGCGGAGTCACTGGCCCTGGAGAGATGGCGGCAACGCCCGGGCAGGCTACTGCCTTGCCCCTGAGCGGCAGCCTTTGCCCTTCCTGTAAGGCCAGCATGCCGCCTGGGGTACGCTTTTGCACAAGGTGCGGGCAGGCCCTCGTCATGGTAGCGAAGCCAGGTCCTTCCTCCGAGCCAGAGCCTGGCCTGACTCAACAGCCAACGATCGCTATCCCTCCTCCAGTAGCTCCCCCGGCTACTGCCATTGATCCAGCGAGCATCAACAACCAGGAGACAGTACTGCAGCCTCCCCCAGGCCAACCGGTCCAGGGAGGTTCGCCTGACGCGCCTACCAGCGCAAGCGACCCACATGAGGGACGCCCCTGATTGCAGAAGGTGGGGAGACGCTATCAGCGGCAGGGCAGGCTGCGCCATGCGATAATGGCCAGGACAGGCGACAACTGTTTGCCTAAAGCATAGAAGACGGTTGATAACCAATCTTTCTTGATTTTCAGGTTTTACATCATCATATATGACATATATAGATGGGAAGTGAGGAAGAGCACGAACACTATGCCTGGAGCTGCTCTGCGCCAGCATGTGGTGAGTTTGCTTTGCTACATGCTGCGCCTCCCTTTCGCCTGTTTCAATATTGTCGAGCGCCGGCTCCGGCGACGGGCCTGGCGTGAGCCGCGCCGAATTGTGCTGATTAAGCCCTGTTGTTTGGGCGATCTACTGATGACAACGCCGCTGCTCGAGGTGCTGCGGGCGGCTTATCCCCAGGCCCAGATTACGTATGTGGCCAGCAGCTGGTCGAAGGTGGTGCCGGAGCATCATCCCGCCGTGGATGCAGTCCTGGATTGCGGGACGGTCGGTATCCCTGGGCGCTACCGCTTCTCAGCGTATCTGCGCTTTGCTCGCCTTCTACGCAGACAGCGTTTTGATCTGGCCTTCGTTCTGGATCGATCTCCGATGCTGACCCTGCTCCCCTGGCTGGCGGGTATTCCCCGCCGTGTGGGGCCGGACAGCCTGGGACGCGGCTTCTCACTGACCGATCGTGTGCCTGCTCCGGCTGCCCTGTCCGACCTGCGTCATCAGGCTGAGCTGTATCTGGACCTGGCTCGTGCCCTCGGTTTGCCACAGAGACGGCCCCACATGCGCTTTGTGCCTACCAGTGAGGAGCGCCTGCGCGCTCGGGCCTTGCTCGCGCGTGACGCCAGTCGGGAGGCCGAGCCACGTCTGCAGGTCGCCCTCTTGCCCGGCGGCGGCTCTAATCCAGGGATGACTTTGACGGCCAAGCGCTGGCCAGTTGCGCGCTATCGCGACCTGGTGCAGCGCCTGGTGAGCGAGTTGGAGGCTCGCGTGTTGCTGGTTGGAGGTCCAGAGGATCGCGCCGTCAATGAGGAGGTGCTGGCCGGTCTGGCAGCCCCCCCAGGCCGCGTGCTCAATCTGGCAGGAGAGACCAGCTTTGGCGAACTGGCGGCCATTTTTGAGCAGTGCGCTCTCTTCATCGGTAACGATAGCAGCCCGATGCATCTGGCCACCGCTGTGGGCATCCCAGTGATTGCCCTTTTCGGTCCGACCAGTCCACAGGAGTATGGCCCCTATCCCCTGGATGAGCCGCACCACGTGGCTCTCTGGCAGCATCCGCGTGGAGAGCCTTGCTTTTTCTTGGGTCGCATGCGCGCCTGCCCGGAATGCACCTGCATGCAGGCGCTCAGCGTCGATACGGTCTGGCAGGCCGTGCGGCAACTGCTGCCCAGTCCTGAACGGGGGGGAATTCGATGATGATGCGAGAACGGCTACGTGGGGCGCTTCTGCTGCTGATCTATCTCTGTGGCCTGCCCGGGGCGTGGCTGGCACAGCGGCGCGCCCGACGTCCCCTCTCGTCTGCCCAGGCACCTCGCCTGCTGCTCCTACGCCCGGACCACCTGGGGGATCTGGTACTGACAACGCCAGCGCTGACAGCCCTCAAGGAGCGCTGCCCGACAGCCCAGGTGACGCTCTTTGTGGGACCCTGGTCACAGGCGGTTGTGATGGGTCATCCAGCAGCGGAGCGGGTCTTGACCTGCGCCTTCCCTGGCTTCCGGCGGGCGGCCCAGGGAGTCTTGGGACCCTACTGGCTGCTGCTGCGTCTGGCCTGGCAACTGCGGCGCGAGCGCTACGATCTGGCGATCAACCTGCGCCCTGATTTCTGGTGGGGTGCGGCCTTGATCTACCTGGCCGGTATCCCGCAGCGCGTCGGCTACGCGCTCGCCCCAGGCAGGCGTTTCCTGACGCACGCTTTGCCCTTCCCCGAAGGAGAGCATAGCACCTGCTCCAGTCTGCGTCTGGTAAGCACCGCGCTTGAATTGTTGGGTCAGGCCCCTCTCGCAGAGCCGTTTACCCCTGAACGTTACCCGCTTCTTTTCAGGCCAACGGCTCAGGAAGAGGAACGGGTCGCTGCCCTGCTTGCGGAGGCCGGCCTGACAGGTGAGGTACCTTTCGCAGTCATCCATCCTGGTAGCGGGGCCGCTGTCAAGCTCTGGCGTCCAGCGGGCTGGGCCACCTGCGCTGTGACCTTGCTACGCCACTATGGCCTCCGGCTCGTCTTGACAGGTGCCTCCCACGAGCAGGCCCTGCTTCAGGAGATTGCTACCCTGGTTCGCCAGCAGCTCCGGGCCGGCGAGACGCCGCCTGTCTTGCTCTCCACCTTGAGCGTTGGAGAGCTGGCCGCCGTTCTGCGTCGCGCGCGGCTGGTGCTCGGGGTCGATAGCGGCCCTCTGCATGTGGCCGTCTCACAGGGGACCCCCACCGTGGCCCTCTATGGCCCTGCCGACCCGTCTATCTTCGGCCCTTGGGGCAACCCCAGGCGCCATGTGGTCATTCTGGCAAGCGAGCGCTGCCCCACCTGTCCAAAACTTCCCTGCGGGCGCCTTGACATCCCGCCGCAGGCTTTGTCGGAGCATCCCTGCGTACGTCTGATCCCAGAGGAGCGCCTCCTTGCAGCGATAGAGCAACTCCTGCCAGCACGCATGTTGTAGAATAAGGATGGCACGCGAGAGGTATGGCAGCAAGAGAAGAACTCGATGAATATGGCTATCCACTGCGCCCGCCAGCCCGGCGCCGCCTGCGCAAGCTGTTCATCCAGCTCAGTAAGCGCACCTTGCTGACGATCATCTATCTGGCATTGAGCAGCTATGGCTTGCTGCTGCGTTGCGCTCGCCTGGCGCGACGTCATGAGCCGCTTAACGCGCAGCATTTCAGGCCGCGGCGCATCCTGGTCATTCGCCTGGACCTGATCGGCGATCTGGTCCTCTCACTGACGTTGGTGCACGCTCTCAAGCGGACCTATCCCGAGGCGGAGATCGATCTGCTGGCGATGCCTTCAACAGCGCCAATCGCCGGCGCCGATCCCGCGCTGGCCCAGATCATTACCTACGATCCGAACATCTGGCGCCGGCCCAAAGCACTCGTTCGTGGTCAGAACTGGCGCGAGGCCGCGGCTCTCCTGCGTCGGCTACGAGCCAGGCGCTATGACCTGGCTGTGAGCGTCTTTGGCCCCTGGGCAGCGCTGCTGGCCCTCTTGAGCGGCGCCCGGCGACGGGTTGGCTTCGCCGGCGAGGGTTACGCCGGCTTTATGACCGATCCCGTTCCGGGCCGTCACTGGCAGCCCGGCGATCGCCGTCACGAAGTCGATTATTGCCTGGAGCTGGCCCGCGCGGCAGGTGTCAATCTCCAACCAGAAGATCGCTTTCCACGCCTCCCTGTTGATCCACAGGCCCGCCTTGAGGTTGAGACACTCCTCAAGCGTCTCAACCCAGCGATCGATCTCGCTGAGCGTTCCAGCTCAGCGGGAGGACGCAGGCGGCCCCTGGTGGTCTGTCACGTGGCCTCGCATAACGGCTACGCCAAGCGCTGGCCTATCCCCTACTGGGCACGCTTGCTGACAGGACTGGCGCACGAGGCTCAGGCGCAGCTGGTTCTCACGGGAGCCAGGGGCGACCTGCCACTCATTCTGGCCATCCTCCAGCGCCTGGACGGCTCCACGCCGGTGCTCAACCTGGCTGGAGAGACCAGCCTGCCTCAGCTGGCAGCCCTGATGCAGATGGCCGACCTGGTAATTAGCGGCGACAGTGGCCCGATGCACATCGCGGCGGCCACCGGGGCCCCTTTGATCGCTATTCACGGTCCGACCGATCCGGCCCTCAGTGGGCCCGTCAGCCGGCAGGCCACGATCGTGCGCAGCGGAATCTGGTGCAGTCCATGTTACGATGCTCGAAGTCCAGCTGACTGCCGCTTCCATACGGTCCAGTGCATGAAGGACGTCACCCCAGAGCAAGTGCTGGCCCTGGCCATGCGCCGCCTCCAGGAACAGTGGTCAGCGTCTTCTTCTTCTGCGGCCCGCCCTCCTGCACCGCACGCTTCCACTTCCTCCAGTCCAGAACAGCCGGGTCAGTGTCGCTCGTCTTTATGAATTTTGCAGAGGAGGCAGCTACAGTAGTGCAGCAGCAACAAGCATCTTTAAGAATGTCATCATCCAAGGACGAGCAGCAGCAGTCGATCCGCTTACCAGCGGAGGCGCGTCTCCTCGTCATCAAGTTGGCCTCGCTCGGCGACCTCTTGCTGGCTACGCCGGCCTTGCGCGCCTTGCGCGAAACCTACCCGCAGGCGCGCATCGACCTGCTTGTCACGCCTGGCTCTGCCGATCTGCTCGCCGGTTGGGAGATCATTGACGAGATCATTGTTCTCGACAAATACCTGTTCGATTCTCCCAGGCAGGTCTTGACCGATCCGCTCCGGCTCGGGCGCCTCTTCCCGCTCTGGCAACGCCTGCGCAGCGCCCATTACGACGCCGTGCTGCTCCTGCACCACCTGACCCTCCCCTTTGGTCGTCTGAAACACCAGCTTCTGGTGCGCGCCACCGGAGCGCGCTGGCGCGTTGGCCTGGATAACGGGCACGGTTGGTTTCTGAATGTACGGGTCAAAGACGAAGGTTTCGGGGCCATGCATGAAGCTGACTACAACCTGGCCGTTGCCGCCGCCGTCGGCGCCCACACCAGCGACCGTCGTCTGACCGTCCCTCTGAGCGAGGCAGAGCGGGAGCAGGCCCGCTGCCTGCTCTATATGGACGAGGCCCCCGATCCTTTTATGCGCCCGATTATCGCTATGCACCCGGGCAGCGGCAGCTACAGCACGGCTCGCCGCTGGGCCCCCGAGCGCTTTGCCGCTCTGGCGGATACCCTTTATCGCGAGGTTGGCGGACAACTGGTACTACTCGGAGGACCAGAGGAAGGCGAGCTGCATCAGCATATCCTGAGCTTGCTGCGCTCGGGCCTGCCAGCGCGCAGCTTCGCCGGCAAAGGGAGCGTCAAAGTCACGACAGCCGTCCTGGAACAGGTCGACCTCTTTATCGGCAACGACGCAGGCGTCATGCACCTGGCCGCTGCCGCCGGAACACCTACCGTTGCTATTTTCGGCCTTTCCAACCATCGCGCCTGGGGTCCCTATACCGGCGGCGTGCCTGGAAGACAGGCGGTCGTCGTACGCCTTGACCTGCCCTGCATGCCCTGCTTCTACCGCGGCCATGAGCTGGGCACCCCCGAGGGCTGCGCTACCCGCGACTGCCTGGCCCAACTTGGCGTCGATCCGGTCGCTACCGCAGCGCGCAGCCTTTTACTCCAGGCCGGCTACCGTCCCGCCTCGCCCCTTCACACCTCTCAGCCTTCCCAAGCGGGCACGCCCAATGAGGACCACTGAAGACGAGCCGCGGCTTTGATTTGAGGCGTGGCGTGCAGCCAGGGGTGAGCCAGCCGCACTCTCTCGCTCGCTAAACCCTGGCGCCAGCCTCGGCCTGGTTGCCAGCAGGCTGACCGGTACAACGCTTGACGGGACGCGAGAAATTGCCGATCTCAACCTCGGGCAGCTCCTGACGCAGAATCTCAATCAGGGTGCGCATGCCCAGGGCCTTACCGAGCGAATCGAGAGCTGGAAGACGCGGCAAGAGCACCTCGGGATCGATGTTCAGATTACGGAGCTGGATCAGGCGCAGGCCCGTCTCACGCACAAAGGCCAAGAGTGCCTCCACCTCGCGCTCGCGATCGATCAGCCCAGGGAAGCAAAGTAGATTGATAGAGGCATAGACGCCAGCATCGCGAGCGCGCTTGAGCGACTCTTTCACATCAGCCAGCGTATACCCAATCGGACGATAATAGGCTGTATAGGTCTCTTCGCGGCCAGAGATGGTGCTGGCCCGCAGCATATCGAGGCCGGCATCATAGAGGCGCTGTAGCCAGCGCGGATTGCTCGCATTGGTATTGATATTAATGACGCCGCACTCCGTCCGCCGGCGGATCTCGCGGATGGCCTGCTCGATACGGCGCCACTGCAGCAACGGCTCGCCCTCGCACCCCTGACCAAAACTCACAATTGCCTCCTCAGCCCGCTCCAGATGGGGGACGGCCACCTCCACTATCTCCTCCACTGTCGGCACAAAGGTCAGGCGATCCTGGGGTGAAATCAGCTGCTCCTCCTCCTGCTTCGAGATGCAGCCTACACAGCGAGCATTGCAACCAGGAGAAACCGCAATAGCCATCTCCCAGCGGCCAAAAAACAGATTACTGGCCGTTGGACAATAGTAGTCGAGCGCACAATGGGCGTGTTGCTTCACCACACGATTGTGAGGATAGGCCGCCAGCTTCTCCTGAACAAGACGCTCCAGGGTACGGCGCGGGAAGGCCCGTGGATGCCATTTGTGCGGATCATCGGTTCGCAGAGCTGCCACAAAGAGCCGTCCCTTCAGGCCAGCCACAGCGCAGTAGCCGAAAAAGGGGAGCGGCTCACTCGCGGGCCCCTTGCTATAAGCTGGCAGATGAGTGCGTGTATAGCCAATCGGCAGCAGAGCCGCCAGAGCCCAAACCCCCCGACGCTGCAGCGAGCGACGCTGACCAGCCGCGTCCAGCCCCACAGGCAAGCGACCAGGAAGCATCGAGAGCGTCGCCCCATCAGGGAGAGGGATCAGCTCCTCAGCTCGGAGCGGGCTCCCATCAAAGGCCAGCGCGCGCAGCCCCCGCTCTTCACGGACCTCCCCCTGCGCCGTCGAATAAACAAGATACGGTTCCTTCATAGCACCTCTAGCACTCCGCTCATCAAGCAGCAAGGACAGAGATGAGCGCCTGATCATCGCTGCTTTCCACCCGCCCCCGCTCTCGCGCTACGAACAGCTGAGAAGAGCATTATCAGCAAGCGGGCGAAAAAAAGACAAAGAAGAATTCCTACAGGAGACAGGCACACCTCATCTGATGCCGCAGTTGCCCGCCACGCTAGCGCAACCAGGCGGCAGCAGAGAGTGAGAGCGTGCGCTGTCCGGGTAGGGGACGGACCCCCTGCTCTGGAAGCTGAATCGCTCAGTGGACGACCGGCGGGATGGCCGGCAGCTGCGGATTGGTCGGAGGCCCCTCAGAACACTCGTCTTCTAGAAACCGGGAGTGAGTGCCACCGGCCTGAGTCTGAGCCTGGGCAGGCAAACGCTGCTCCAGCTCCGACATCTCCTCATAGACAAAGCTTAGCAGGATATGGTTGTTCAGCACGCTCTGGCAGACATGACGGATGCGGGGGCGCTCGGCCTCCATCCAGGCATTGATGGCCGCCTCAAGGGCGGAGATGCTATCGCCGCACTGGGCACTATCAAAGCCTTTGTATCGATACACCCCTCTGTCCTTTCTCTGCTAGAACACTCAGGCAGACTCAGGTACACAACGCCTTCTTTCTATCATCCCTCTGGACAAGAGTTTACCACGAAAGCGCAGGACTGACCACTGCCCCCAGACGCTGCAGCTCCGAGAAGAAGTGCGGGAAGCTCTTGGCCACATGCTCCACCCCACGCAGCGACAGCCCGCGACGGCTACGCATCCCCACAATAGTCAGGGCCTGCAGCAAGCGATGGTCGCTATGGCCATCGACCCAGACCCCACCCTCGACGCCCTCCGGTTGCCCCTCGACCACAATGGCGTCTGGCAAGGGAGTTACCCGGCAGCCAGCCCGCTGCAACTCGGCGCAGAGATCGTTAATGCGATCCGACTCCTTATAGTGGAGATTTTCCACGTTATAGAAGACAGTGCGCCCCTCGGCAAAGCAGGCCAGAGCCACCAACACCGGAATACAATCGATCATCCGACTTCCATCCAGCTCCAGCCCCCGCAGAGGTCGCCCGCCACGCACATATAAGGTCTCGCCCTCACGCCGGAGATCGCAGCCCAATGCCAGCAGCGCCGCTACCAGCGCTTCACCATCCTCCTCACCCGCCGGCAAACGGCCAAGCCGCAGCTCGCTGGCCGGATCAGGCATAGCAGCACAGGCCGCCAGCAGCGCCGCCGCCGAAGGATAATCCCCAGGTACCACATAGGTACCCGCGCGGTACGCCTGCGGGGCCGGCACCAGGAAGCGCCGGAGAGCGGCATCGTGCTCAATGACAATCCCTGCCTGACGCAGCACTTTGAGCGTCAGCTGCACCATCACCTGAGAGGTTAAACCGTCAACGACCTCGATCGTCAGCGGCTCAGCGAGCAAAGGGGCCAGAAAGAGCAAAGCGCTCACATATTGGGAGCTGCGCGCTCCCGAGACCATAACCCGACCGCCATGCGGCTGGCCGCCATAGAGCGTGATCGGCAAATAGCCCTCCGGCCCTTGAGCCTCAACCCGCACGCCCAGCGCTTCCAAGGCCTGCAGCAATTCGCGATTTGGCCTGCGCCCCAGCGACTGCGGCTGATCGGTCACAAAGGTCACCTGGGGCAGCCAGGCCGCGACGCCGAGCAAGAGGCGTAGCACCGCTCCGGCATTGCCGACGTTGATAGTGACCGCACCCGCAGCCCGCGGTCGTCCCACCCCTCTGACCTGCAAGCGCTCACCCGGCCCTCCCAGCCAGTCGAGCTGCGCCCCCAAAGCCCGGCAGCCCCGGAAAAGCGCCTCGCTATCCTCACTAAGAGCAGGGAAGAGAATCTGGCTCTCCCCCTCGGCCAGGGTTGCCGCCAACAGGTAACGCAAGGTATAGTACTTGGAAGAGGGAAACGACGGTTCCCCCCGCAGCAACATCGTCGGCGCAACTGAGAGACTGCGCCCTGGTTTGCCCGCCGCTGTGGTTCTCGCGTCTCGTTGTTCCATCTCACTAGCCTGGCTCATGCACGCCTCACGTCACGCATCACGCTACCCTGTAGCGCGCAGCCGAGCCGTATTCATCGTAGGAAGCAGCCCCGCCAGCAAGGCTGGAGCTTGTCTTCAAGATAGTATCACGCTGGTGCGCTCTTTCTCAAGAGGCGAAAGAAAGAGAGAACATGCAGGCCAGCAGATGCAACGTTGTGGTCAGCAGCCAGGGCGACATATGTCTCCTGCTCGCCTTACAAAAGAATTACACTGTACATACAAGCCACGCTACACTTTATAGTGCATCATTTTATCTTTTCAACAAGGAAAAAGCCATAGCTATCAATTGACTAAAAATGTATATTCTGCTATACTAGGATTCCATATAGCAGAATTTCTAGGAGGCGCCAGACGATCGTGAAACAAGACCATTTTGTCATTGTGGGAGCGGGGATCGTGGGACTGGCGACGGCCTATGCGCTGCTGGCCCGAGGCATAGAGCGCGTCACCGTACTGGAGCAGGAAGTTGTCGATCATCCACGCTCTACCTCTCACGGAGCCTCGCGTCTATTACGCTTTGAATACGGAGCGAATGCCCTCTACTCTCAAATGGTGATACTCAGTCTAAGTCGCTGGGTGGCATTGGAGCAACTGACAAAGCGAACCCTCTATCTGCGCACAGGTTTGCTCTTACTCGGGCGTGAGGATGACGGGTTTACCCTGGAAAGCTACCGTACGCTGCGGGCATTGGGTCTGCCGACAGAGCGGCTGGCAGAGCCGCAATGTCGCCGACGTTTTCCCCAATTTGAGACGCATGCCTTTGATTTGCTCACCTATAATCTAGAAGCTGGTATTCTTCATGCCTCGACCGCTTTACGCGCACTCAAGGCGCTTGTGAGCGAGATGGGAGGAACCATCTATGAGAGAACGCGCGTCTGTGCCCTCGACGCCAGCAGCCGGCAGAGGCCACTCCGCCTGCGACTAGCCGATGGAACTACTATCAGCGCCGATCGGGTGGTCCTGGCGACCGGGCCTTGGGTGCATCGCCTGCTCGGCGAGCTTCACCTACCCATTCAAACAACGCGCCAATACTTGCTCTATTTTGGTGGTCTGCCGCTCTCCAGCTTTGGCGTCCAGAACTTTCCCGCCTTCATGGCCAACGATCTCTATGGGCTCCCCATTCACAGTAGCTACAGCGCCAATGGCGAGGGCCTGCCCTGGCTCAAAGTTGCCTCTCACGCCACCGGTCCGGTCATCGACCCGGATGAGACCGAGCATCCTGCACGCAGCCAGCAGCTGGTGCGCCAGGCCATCCACGATCTAGAGGAACTGATCCCGGCTCTGCGGCGGGCCTATCTGGCCCACATTGGCAAATGCATCTACGACATGAGTCCCGACGGCGATTTCATTATCGACTTCCTGCCCGATGAGCCGCGTGTCGCCTTTGCCACCGGTCTCTCGGGCCACGGCTTCAAGTTTGGTCCCTTACTTGGTGAGCTGCTGAGCAGCTTAGTGTGCGGCGAGGAGCCGCTGGTACCGCTCAAGCCTTTTCGCCTGGCCCGCTTTCACGAGCGCGATGCCCTTAGCAGTCGCCAACCCGGGCCTATTGATCAGCGGGCACCCAGGTAAGCAGCGCCCCATCGCCTGCGTCGAAGAGCAAGTAGAGGCGCGAGGCGATGGGCGCCACTCGCCCCAGAGGGCGCAGCGGATCATGGATCTGGAACGGCCCCAGCAACTCGACCAGACAGACCTGCTCTCGGCCAGCGAGCTGGGAAACCAGGCTCTGCTCAGCGCGCCACTGGGCCAACACTGAGGCCGCCTCGGGGACAGGCAGAAAGCGCACGCTGCCAACCCCGGGCACACTGCCAAACATCGTAAAGAAAGGCGGGTGTTCAGCGAGATAGGTGCGCACATCCTCCTCTGTGAAGGCTGGCCAGCCCTGCCTCCGGCAGGGAATCGCCAGCCGCTCCTGCTCTCGCGCCCGCCCCGCTTCTCCACTGGAATCCGGGCCAGCGCCACCCGAAAACCAGCTAACCATATTGCTCACCTCCTTGTCGACAATCTCCCACAGCCCGATTCTTGCTCTCCGCCAGAACATATTACCCGCATTATTTCAAGCGAGCATCATCATTATATAAGGGAGGAGCGTAGGGAAGCTGACAACAGCAGGCCCCGCATCGTCCTGCATCGCCCAGTCTCGCCAGGCAGGCACAGCCAGACAGGGCCGCGCACAGCCAGGCAGGGCACTCCCGGAGCAGCTCCTCCGGCGGACTACGGCGCAGCATTGCGCCAGCTTGCAGACGTCCTCTTTGTGTACTACAGTATGCTAGTTGTAAGACGGAGGCTGTTCCGTTCAAGGAATACTGCAGGTGCTTTTTTGGAATTCAGGAGGAAGGAGAGACATATGGCTCGAACACGCACACACCATGAGGAGACAGCAGGTCGCGAGCTGGAGCCTCCTACCGAGTTGCTCACTGTGAGCGAGGTCGCCCAGCGACTCCGTGTCGACGACACCACCGTGCGGCGCTGGATCAAATCGGGTGCCCTGGAGGCTATCCTGCTCCCCCACCGCGGCAAACGTCAGGGCTACCGTGTCAAGAAGAGTACACTTGATGCCCTGATTCATGGTACCACAGCAGTCAGCGTCTAGACGACCTTTCCAGAGAGCTGGGTTTAGTGCAGCCTGGCCAGGGAGGGCATCGCAGCGCTGCGCTTCATTCACCCCTGCCGATGCCGCACCAGGCACACGTAGCCAGCGGAGGACAGAGGACCAGGTGGAATAGGGAGAGGAAAAGAGGTTCAGGCCGGCCCACCTTCAGCCTCCCCAGGCCCCGCTCAGGTCCCACCCCGCGAGCGCGCAGGCCCGAGGCTCGCGATACACCTGGAGTGGTGAGCCGGCTTTTTTCGCCCCTCACACCGACGTCCTCCGCTCCCGGCATCAGCACCAGCACCGGCGCACGCCAGAGAACGAAAGCTTCCCGCGTGAGCGAGGCATAGGCGACAGCGCCTGGCTCTATCGCTCCCCCTTTACGCCGCGGGAGCCGGCCTGACCTGGCGTATGGCCGTGTTTGTATGCTATGCTATTAGAAAAGGCTAGCAAAGGATCTGCTTTACTGATAGCACAAAGGTGAAGGGAATGGCAGCAAATCGAGGCAATCGCGAAGCACGCAAGGCCGAATTGCTCAGGATCTCGCGCGAGGTCTTCGCCGAGAAAGGATTCGAAGCAACGACCATCTCCGAGATCGTGGCCCGCGCCGGCGTGGCCCAGGGAACCTTCTATTGGTACTTCCCATCCAAAGCCTCGGTCTTGACGACGCTCGCCCGCGAGATGCAAGAGCGCATCGAGACCGTCCTCCGACGCGCCTACGATGAGGCTCACACTCTGCAAGAGATGATTGAGCGCAGCGTGGCCGAAACGTTCCAGATCATGTCAGAGTACCGCGATATCCTGGCGATCGTCCACTTCAATACCTGTTGGACCGAGCACCCCGCCGAGCGCCAGCATATCTTCTCACCCTACTACGGCCTGATCGCCGAGATCATCCGCCAGGAGCAGCAACGCGGCTCTCTGAGCCCGACGATTAACCCCGAGGTGACGGCGATTCTGATCGTCGGTACCGTCTACTACGCCGCCGAAGAATGCTATATCTATAACTCGCCCGTCTCCCCCGAGGTCTTCATCGCCGAATGCTCTAGCTTCATTCGCCACGCACTCGGCATCGCGTAACGCTGCTTCACAGCGGTAGCTCGCTCTCGCTCCCGGTATCCTGTCCGGTTGCAGAAACTACCCTAATTTACCAGGCGATCGTTTTCCCCTTGACAATCACCTGATTGCCGGCTATAGTCATATACAACAACGGTTGACTGACTGTCAGTCAATTTTGTCGACGGTTCAGGATCTGGCGAGGGCCAGCCAGCCCCGACGCGGCTTTGTCGGGGTGGCGCCTCCCTCACAGGCAGGCAGGTACCCAGAAACAGGGGGAAACAACCCATGACCACCGAACCGGCCCAACAGGAAGGCTTCATCGATGTCGATTCTGAGCAGACGCCACCGGTTGAGAAAGATCGACTGTATCGCCTGTGGGAGGAAGGGAACTGGTCAGCAAAGGCGCTGGACTTTAGCCAGGATGCACTGGATTGGAGAGAAAAGCACAGTGAGCGAGAGCGGGCGGCCATCCTCTGGAATTGCTCGATGTTCCTCGACGGTGAGGAGTCGGTGACGCTGACGCTGGCCCCTTTTGTGGAGCCGGCGCCCCGGCCAGAGGATAAGATCTTCCTCGCAACACAGATCGCCGACGAGGCTCGTCATCACGTCTTTTTCGATCGCTTTATCCGCGAAGTCTGTCAGCTCGGCCAGGATATCAGCACGACGCTCAGTGCAGTCCGTCCGCATTTGAGCTGGGGCTTCGTGCAGGTCTTCACGGAGCTGGATCGCGCGGCAGAGCGGCTGCGTCGCAATCCGCACAGTCTGCCGCTGCTGGCCCAGGGTGTGGTGCTCTACCATATCGTCATCGAAGGGATGCTGGCGCACACCGGTCAGCACTTCCTGCGCGAATATACCACCCGCACCGGCCTCCTTCCAGCCCTGGGACGCGGCATCTTTTTCGTCTCCCGCGATGAGTCGCGACATATCGCCTTTGGCATCCAGTTGCTGCGTGAGTTGGTGACCAAAGACCGCCGTTGCAAGGAGGCCACGATCGAGATGCTCAACCGCATCCTGGCCTGGACGGCGGGTGTGCTGGCTCCTCCTAATCACGATTGGTCGTATATTACCTGCCTTGGCTTTACCCCACAGGAGATGTTCGCTTTCGGCCTGCGATCGCTGCATACAAAGCTGCGCCGCGCGGGCATCGACCCCCACGAGGTGAGCGAGCTGGCCAAGCTGGGTCTCGATGATCCCTTTGAGGTCCAGGCCGAGCGCATTATCAAGTTCATCGAGGGCGGCGTGCTGGGCACCGGGGATGCTCCCCATGTGACTGAGGAGACAATGGAGACTATCTTTACTTCCATGCGCCTGGTGGCCGCCTGGTCGCTGCAGCGCTCGAAGCCATTGCGGGCCTCTATCCAGTGGCTCTTCGATGATATGCAACCTCGCTATCTGAAGCTGGAGCCGGGCGAACCACCGGTCGCTGGCGTAGGCCGGTTGGAGAATCCGCGGCTGACGCTGCGCTGCTCAGCCAACGATTGGGCCAGGCTCTCTAGCCGTCGTCTCAACCAGCGCCAGGCGGTCCTCTCACGTCGCCTGCGCATCAGCGGCGACTGGCGGCTGGCACTGGAGCTGCCGCGCCTGCTCGCCGTTTAGGCAGCAGCAAGCCGGGGAAAGCATGAGCCGCTCCCTCCGGCCCGGGCGCCAGGAGCGGCCAGCTCTACCCTATTTTACCTGTCCTTGCTCGCTCAACTCGTTGAGCACCGTTTGCTTTCCTGGTTCGCCGGGGCTGTTTACCGGCAGGTCGCTTCACCGTTGAGGCGTGGAAAAGGAGTGTCTACAATGGCGATGTCTCAAGAACCACAGGCGGAAGGCACCGCGCAAAGCAGCACTAGCCAGAGTCAACAAGTGATCGTTGTCGACCTCTCCAGTCGCTCCAGCCGCACCCACGCGCTGGAGGGACTGCGCCAACGCTTCAGCGCCTGGCGCACGTATCGACGCCTGCGCACAGCCGACAAAGAGGCTCGGCTGGTCCAACAGTGGCAGCGCTGGGGTCGCTTCCGCCGCTGGCGCCGCTCACGTCCCTTCGCAGGCTCCATTTTGCTGATCCTCTCCGGCCTGCTGGTCCTCTGGGGTCCGGCTATGTTAATCCGACTGGCCATGCTCCCCGGCAGCACTCTCTGGGCTGGCTTACTCGTCGGCTCCTTGCTGGTCATTATGGGCGTGATCCAGCTGCTGGTCCCCGCTTATTCACTCATCACAGGCTCCATCGGCGTGGTGCTCGCCCTCGTCTCTCTGGTCGCCTCCTCTTTCGGCGGCTTTGGCATCGGTATGCTGCTTGGCATCATCGGTGGGGCTTTGGGCGTAGCCTGGCGCCCCGTGGCTGCCAGCAAACGGAGCAGCGCGCAGCGCTCGTCTCTCCGCGCCCGCGCAACCATGCGCTCATGAAGCCGTCGCCAGGAGCTTTACGCCAGCAAGGATAACAGCAGGGCAGCAAACCAGGCTATCTTCTCAGATTATTATCCTGTGAGCGTCTTTTTCCGTTCGTCTGTGATCCCGCTTGTCGGGATTACATATACATAAATATATATCTGATCATGTAGTACTTGAAAAGGAGAGCGTCTCATGGAAAACGAGCACGACACCGGAATGACCCGGGAGCCAGAGCGTGAAGAAACGAGCTTGCCCATCCACCTGCCCCCGTTCGATGCCGAAAACATTGATGTCAGCCGAGTGGAAACCATTGAGACCAGAGCAGTTGTCGATGAAGACGAGGAGCTGCCCCCGGTAGGGCGTACCAATCGGACCGTTTTCTGGTCGGTGATGTTGGTCGCGGCCCTGCTGCTCTTCGGGATGCTCGGAGCAGTAGAGAATGGTGCCATCGCCCTGGCGGCAGCGGCGCCGCTGCCGGTCACGGTGCAGGCTAAAGTGCTGCAGGCCAAGAACTTCCATCTTTACCCGGGCATCTCGCCTGCTGACAACAGCACGCCGGTGGCCGTCAACCAGCTTGATGGTACCATCACCGATCTGGTGATCAGTAAGAGTATCAGCCTGGGGCCGCTGGGTACCGTGACCGTCAAGCTGGAAGCCGGCCAGAACACGCCGGTGTCGGTGACGGGGCTGACGAACGACGCCATGGGCCTGCAGGCCGATGAAGGCCAGTTCCAGAACCTCGTGCTCAATACCGGTCCCAATCCCTTCGATCAGACGGCTACCAGCGCGACGCTGACCAATCTGACCATTAGCTCCCCATACCAGGCTGTCAATAGCATCACGCTGCCCGGTCTGACGCTGAGCATTACCCATAGCTAAAACCGGAGGAGAGCAGGGTCGCCGCCTCCTGCACGACCCCTCCTCCATCGCTTCAGCGCGGGTGCAGCTGGCACTCACGGAACTGGTTGCACTCGCGCTCTCTCCCCGTCTGGTCTTCCAATGGTACGATTGCCATCTGACGGTGACGGTATTTTCCTTCCTATCCTCGCAAGCTCAGCGGACGAATAAGTTGCGTAATGAATAAAGGTCAGGCCAAGCTATGAAGAAGAAGAAGCGTTCTCCAGCAATGCTGGCATTTTGGGGGAAAGTCGGTGCACTCTGTTCTTTTCTGGTGCTCTTGATTCCAGCTTTTGTTGCGGGGGGCCAGGTGGCCTTCGCCGCCAGTTCAGCAACGGCGCCGCAGGCCGGACCGGAGTTCTGTCTGCCGCCACTGATCCCATGCCATCATCGCACGCCAACCCCCACGCCGACTGTTGACCCGCCGACCCCCACGCCAACGCCGTCCCCGACGCCGCGGGTGACACCCACGCCCGGTGAAACAGCCACGGCAGCTCCGACGCCGAGCGCGGTTCCTTCAGTCACTGCAACGCCCGGGGCCACGGCAACGGTGACGGTCACGCCAACACCCTCAGCTACACCAACGGCGACGCCGAAGCCGACGATTCTCACGGCGCCTAATTCGATCGTCTTGCGGGCAAGTGAGATCATTGGGACCAATGCCCATCTGAGTCTCCTGCCCGATCCGCTGCACCCTGTGCTGACCTTCAGTTCAACTACGATGTCAGGATTGCAGATCTCGCGCGATCTCGGCAATGTGACCATTACGATCACAGCCTCGGGCACAGCGGTCGCGACCAGTGTCTCTATTAAGACTTCTATCTTGCAGGATATTGTTACCGGCCTGAGCAGTTTCGCCAACAAGGCCGATCTGCTGACCCTGGCTACTGGGGGCACCGTCCCCCGGCTTGTGATGACCAATGTGGTGCTTTATATCGATCGTTCCCTCAATAGCGCCTCCCTCGAGGCCGGTGGGCTGCAGGTCTCTTTCTCCTGACCCCTTTGCTGGTACTGCCCTGTGCAGCCCCATGCAAAGCCCCAAAAAGAGGGGGGACGCATTGGTGCGTCCCCCTCTTGCTTCTTCCTGCTCACAGAGAGCTTCACCGTCGGCCCTGGCGGGCGAGCGCACCTGGCAGGACTCGAACCCGCAACCACTTGATCCGAAGTCAAGCGCTCTATCCAATTGAGCTACAGGTGCAGCGCTTCCATGATAGCATAGTCCCCCACCAATCTTCAAGTCCCTCCCTCCTTCTCTCTGCAAAGAGGGACCGCAGACCAATGACCGGGGCCTGGGAAGGGCCAGTTGTTCCCTGCCCCCTTCCCAGAAACAGTTTTCTGCTCTATGCTAGTCAAAAGCAGGTACACTGGAACGGGGGTAAGCGGACGCCAGCTTACTTGTTTGTCCCCTCCCCACCCTGAGCGGCTTGAACTCCTGAGCTGCCACGGGCCATCACTCAGTCCCACCCAGCTGAGAGGACACGAGGTAGAATGGAAAGAGAGATAGGACATCTTTCATAAGCAGAGCGCGCAGACTCAGAGTGCAGGTCCGCATGATGATGGTATGCTTTACAGAGAGAAGGGGTGTCGCGGTTCAATGTCGCGATCATGTCACCTATCCACAGGAATAACCGTTAGACTACAATGTAGTTATCGGTGATCCTTTCTCTCTCCATTGAGCTGACAGAGACAAAGGGAAGGAGTACACAATGTCAGGGCTTGTCTTTCCGCCGGCAGCCCAACGCCCACGCAGCGCTATTATCTTGATTGTCGAGGACGATGCCGACTTCGGCAAGTTTCTGGAGGAGGTTATTAACAGTGAAACCCCCTACCAGGCGGCTCTTGCCGATAATGGCTCCTGCGCCCTGGAGAAGGCCAAGCGCCTCCGTCCCTGCCTTCTGCTCCTCGACTATAAGCTCCCGGACATCAACGGCCTGGAGGTCTTTGATCGCTTGCAGGAGATGGAGGAGACGCGCGGTACCCCAGCCATTATGATGAGCGCCGACCTGCCCTACGAGGAGCTGCAGCAGCGCGGTATCCATCCCCTGCGCAAGCCGATGGACATCCGGCGCGTGATCCGCGTGATCACCCACGCCCTGGCTACAAGCGAAGAGCAGCAGCTGGCCCGCGCTCAACAGCCGTTCCAGCCGTTTCAGCCGCCCCAGCAGCAGCCATCACAGCAGCAATTGGTGCGCGCCCAATCCTGAATAGTGCTGACAGCCAGGCCATACATTGACCCGCGCCTTCCGCAGCAGCGTCGGGCGGCGGCTCCCCGTCGCCCGCACGAGGGCCAACTCGTTCATCAGTAGCCCTTCTGCAGGAGCGAGCCGAGAGCCCGAGGCAGAGCGAGATCTGGGCAGAGCGAGAGCGGGCGGGGCATCTTCCCTTTGTCTGGCAAGGCAAGCAAGGAGGCAAGCACACAGACAAGTGGAAAGCCAGTCTCATGCTCTTCTAGTCCGGCCACTCTGCTTCGGGCTTTTCCTCCCGCTCCTCTACTCTACACTTCATCTCTATCCTCCTGCTCGATTTGACGCCTGGCTCATCTCATCAGCCCCCCCAGAGTCCCCAACTCACAGGCAGACAGAAGCGGCCTTTTCACTCTCCGTTTTACGTACCGGCCATGCTCTCCGTAATATCTGATAGGGAGGGTTCGCATTTTGAGGAAGAAGGAACGTCTTGCCATCCCTTGACACACTTGCTACAATGCGCTTAGAACGCCTTTCGGCAACATACTACCTGCTCATCGCAGCACCCAGACAAGGGCTGCTCGCTCACAGAGAGAAGAGAAACGGGGGTCCGCATGCAGTCGATATTTCATGGCGATCGATACGAGAGAGAGAGGCCCTGGGACCGCCAGGGGCAGGCGGTGAACGAGGGTTCAGATTTCTACTACGATGAGCAGGCGAACCGCTGGGCCGTACTCCGACATGAGGTAGAGGTGGGAGAGGATATGCGGGAGGAGCACACCCTGGCCGGCTGGGAGCAGCGGGATACGGAAGAGGAGATGATCGCTACTGAGGCGCCCGTCGACGCCGAGGAGCGCTGCGATGAGCCGCGCCATGTTGATATTGTGGTGGCCGGTGTAGGCGGCGGAGGCACCAATGCGGTGAATCGCATGATTGATATGAATGTCCGGGGCGTGCGTTTCATCGCAATGAATACGGATGCGCAGGTGCTGGAGCTGTCACAGGCCCCACTGCGGATTAGCCTGGGCCACCATTATACTAAGGGTTTGGGAGCAGGCGGTAACGCGGCTGTCGGTATGCGGGCCGCCACGGAGAGCGCTGCGGAGATTCGTGCCGCGCTCAAGGATGCTGACCTGGTCTTTATCGCCGCCGGTTTGGGAGGAGGCACCGGTACGGGAGCTGCCCCAGTGGTGGCTTCAATCGCTCGCAAGCTGGGCGCCCTGACCATCGGCATTGTGACACTTCCGTTCAGCTTTGAAGGCTCTCGCCGCCGCCGCGTGGCTCAGGAGGGCCTGGCCGAGCTGAGCAAAGAGGTCGATGCGCTGATCACTATCCCCAACGATCGCTTGCTGATGTCGAGCACACGAGATCGCAGCCTGGCAGAGGCCTTCAAGGTCGCCGATGACGTGCTGCGCCAGGGAGTGCAAGGGATCGCAGAGGTCATTAATGTGCCGGGGCTGGTCAACGTCGATTTCGCCGATGTGCGGAATGTCTTGCGCGGCGCCGGCAGCGCTTTGATGAGTATCGGCGAGGGGAAGGGCCGCAATCGTGCTCAGGCTGCCGCCCAGCAGGCCATCGCTGGTGGCTTCCTGAATGTGACCATCAAGGGAGCGCACCGTGTGCTGTTCAATATTAGCGGTGGCGAGGATCTGACGCTTTTTGAGGTCAATGAGGTGGCAGAGTGCATTCGCAGCGTGGTCGACGAGGCGGCAGATATTACCTTTGGAGCGGTCATCGATCCAACGTTGCAGGATAGCCTGCGAGTAACGCTGATTGCCGCTGGCATGGGGGAGCCACTGGCAGCCCAGCCGCCAGCGTTGATGGCGGGAACATCGCGCCCGGCTCAGCTCCAGGCACCAGCCCAGGCCAGCAACGGCACAGGCATGCCCGAACCGGCTCGGGCATCTCACCAGATGGTCCCTATGCCGCCTTTGACACCGCGCCCTTCTCTGTCCCACGGCGTCCCGGCTGCCTCAGCGGCCCCTTCGCGTCCACCTGCCTTGCCACGTCCGCAGCGTAGCCTGGAAGATCTGCGGGGCTTGCGTAGCCTGGCACGCCGCTACCAGGAGCGGCTGGAGCAGGAGCAGGAGGTTAGCGCTCCTCCCTTCCTGCGTCGTCGCTAGGAGGCAGAGAGGGGTCTCCGGGCCGGGAAGGGAGCGACGTCCTTCGCCAATGACCCCAGGACCACCATCGAGACAAGACAAGGCAAGCCAAGGGGAGCTGACCACCGCGGTGGCCAGTCTCCCCGCTGGCTAGCCTCCTCACAGGCCAGCTCTTCCCGTCGGCAGATGTGCTTGCCGAATAGCTAGAACATCGACATACCTCATCTCAGGCCCGCCTACACAAGCGCGAGGGAAGCAGCGGGAGCGCACGAGCAAGCCACTTCCTCTCTGAGGCGCCCGGCAGACGCGGCGAGCGATGCTAAGGGGTCGCGCCGCTCTCATCCGATGTCTGAGCTGGAGCAGCGGCAGAGCTAGCAGCACGCCCCCGCTCACCGCCCTTCTTACCAATGCGCGAGTAGAAAGCCGAGCCTTGCTGACGCTTCGTCGACTCTCCGCCCTTCTTACCGATCTCAGAATAGAATTGCGGGCCGCGTTTCTGCTTGACCGCTTCGCCTCCCTTCTTACCGATTCTAGCGTAGAACTCCGTACCATACTTCTCGCGCACAGCCTGACCGCCATGCTTGGCCTTCTGCGATCCGGGTTCCGGTCCGCGTTTATTGTTCGCCATAGAAGGTCCCGCCTCTCTTTCACTCAAATCCACGTTTACCCAACAACGCGGCGAGACAGTCTCTGCTCCCAGCGAGAGAGACAGAAATCTCGCAGCCTTCTAGCTAGCGCAAGGGATGCTTGCGAGCCTGAGCCACGCGGTTGGCGATCAGGGCCGCGGTGATGCCCGCGCCGACGCCGTTATCGATATTGACGACGGCGAGGCCCGGGGCACACGTCTGCAGCATTGACAGCAGGGCGGCCATGCCCTTGCCGCCCAGGCCGTAGCCAACCGAAGTGGGCAAGCCAATGACAGGGACAGGAACCAGTCCTGCCACAACTGAAGGGAGCGCCCCATCCATGCCAGCGGCCACCACGATCGCATCTACGCCGTTCGAGAGCAGGTCGCGCAGCGGGCCAACCAGACGGTGCAACCCTGCCACCCCCACGTCATAGATACAGGTCACGCGGCAGCCCATTTCCTCGGCAAGAAGGGCCGCCTCCTCCGCTACCGGGACATCGGAGGTACCTGCCGTGATGATGCCAACGTGCCCCCCCGTGTCGGGACGCACAAAATCGGGCCTGGAGATGACCATCGCTCTGGCGGCTTCGCGCAGACGAATGGTGTAACTACGAAAGACGTCAAGGAGTGCTTCCTTCGTCTCTGAGCGCATGCGGCTGACAATCGCTCGCCCTGAACCAGCCAGCAACGCCTCGGCCATGGCAATCACCTGCGCCGTCTCTTTGGTCTCCCCAAAGATGACTTCCGGCGCCCCTTTCCTGCGCTCACGACCAGGATCAGGACGAACTGTGACCGGTTCGGACTGCACAGACAACGACGCTGGTTGCGATCCCTCACTGCTGTGCACCTCCGGCCTCTTGCTCAGCTGCTCCAGCTCTACGAACAGCTCCCACTGTTCGTCAGACTGATGACTCATGGAAATATACACTCCTGATTGAGCAAAATAATTGTCTTCCTATCCAGGAATTCTCCAACGTCCAGTAGTGTAACACATCTCGATAGAAAGAACAAGGCAATTATGCCAGCACCAGAACCTCCAGGGCCATAAGGGCCGTGGGACAAGCACGTCTAGGAAAAGCGTTTCCGCTCAAGTGCCACTTCCCCTGCCAGTCTCCTGCTGAGTCGTGGCTCAGGTCGCCAGACAGACAGGCAGACCCAGGGGCAGCTCACTCTCCCCAACCAGGAGGGTCCCTGCTCCCCCTCCACCTCCTGCCAGGCGTTCCCTTGCTTCAGCGCCTGCCGGCCAAGCCGGCTGGGCGTAAGCTCTCCTATACTACCTGTCTATGATATAATGTACTCGCACCTCCAAATGTGGTCTATTTCTAACAGGTGCTATGGAGTCGCGCCGGCAACTACTCCTCCGGGCCGAAGAGTATTTTGCTCTTCTGCTCGAAATACTTTTTGTCCGCTTCTCGGAGGCCCTCCGCGACTCCTGGCCTGCCGTTCATGGGAAGCCTATCCCCCCAGGGGAGAGTCTCGGGCCAGCCTCTCAGCAATGGGCTTGTCAGATGCCCGTTTCAGATGTATCCTGCCTGTCAGCACACAGTGAACATCGCAGGATGGCAGAGCGCGCGAGTCAGGACCCAGGGTCCGTCGGATTCGCGTTGCCTCGCTCTGCTGGCTTCCGCCCGAACCGGAGGGACAACTATGATGCCTTGTGAGAGAGGTTCAGGGTGACAACCTGTATGAGGAGATCTCGCTATCAGCGCTTGGGCGTCTTGCTCTCGGGATTGGCCACGCTCTGGCTGCTCCTGCTGAGTGCCTGCGGCCCAACCGCTAACCAGCTTTCTCCGGCAGCGACGGTGACCATTAATCCCGCCTTCCAGGCAAGCACTTCGCCCCTGCCTACAGAGCCGCCCTATCGCTGTGGCGCTTGGGCCTCGAACAATGCTCCATCACCAGCAGCGGTGATTACTATCTATGCTCGCTTGACTAAAAATATGCAGGGCGTGCCAGGTGCTACAGCAACGGCGGTGGTCCATTTTAGCAGCGGCGATACGCCTTTGGCACAACAGCCTACAAGCGATCAGGGCGGCTATGTCCGCTTTACGCTGTCTTTGGCTGGCCGGCAGCCGCGCAATGTGCCAGCGACTGTCGATGTGACCTTTACGAATATCCCCGGTGGGCCTGCTAGCCTGCATTGCAGCCCGGCCTTCTTTACGCCTCAGTAAGGCCCTTGCCACTAAGGCTGGCCGCAGGACGGGCGGGCGGACTGACTGACTGGTTGGCAGTGCGGGCAGAAATGGGTACTCCGCTGAGCAACGCTGATGCGCTGGATCGCTGTACCGCAGCGTCGACAGGGCTGACCAGTGCGCTGGTAGACCTGCATATGGGCATAGTTGCTGCCGGCTTCTCCCCAAAGGCCGCGATAGTCGTTGAAGGAGGTTCCTCCATGCTCGATGCCGAGCTGGAGCACCGCGACGATCGCCTGGCGCAGGACGGCCACTTCTTCGCAGCTGAGCGTGTCGGCCCGGCGCAAAGGATGGATGGACGCTACAAACAGGGCTTCGTCGGCATAGATGTTCCCTAAACCGGCGATCAGAGTTTGCTCAAGAAGTACTTGCTTGATCGGTCGCTTCTTTCCTTGTAGCAGCAGGGCCAGCCGCTCGCTGGTGAAGTCCGGGCCGAGCGGTTCGAGACCCAGGCCAGCCAGAGCCTCAGCCTCCTGGCCGCGGGACCAGAGGGCCAGCTTGCCAAATTTGCGCAGGTCGTTATAGAGTAAGCGCCTCCCATCGGCTAATGTGAAGCAGACACGACAGTAGAATGGCTGGTCATGCAGCAGACAGAGGGTTTCTTCCTGCTCCCCTTGCCGCTTCTCCTGACAACGGCACTGATAACTCTCGTTGAGAAAGGCTGGCCCCACCCGTTCCCACGACGCCCGGTCCTGCTTCCGGAGCCGGCAGTCAAGATGCCAGCCAGGGGGCAGGACAAGCAGGTTGCCGGTCATGCGCCGGTGGATGGTCAGCAGATAGTCACCGCTAAGGTCTAGCAGGAGCAGCTTGCCGCGGCGGCGGACTCCTTCTATGCGTCGCCCGGCGATTTCTTGACAGAAGGCGTCGCTGTCAGGCCGGGCGATGCTCCGCTCCCAAAAGACCAGCGCTTCCGCAATACTGGCTCCAACAAGAGCAGCGCGTACCTGACGCGCCGTATATTCAACTTCTGGTAATTCTGGCATGGTTCTACTCGCTCATATGATGATGCCTGCATTGCCTGGGAGCAAAGCCGCCAGGGGTGAAACAGCCAGCGCTCTGCCCGCTCACGCTCGCTGCTCCCGGCCCCCGCAACAGAGGAGGCTTCAGTTGGCTCGGGTAGGGGGATCGGAATCAAGTAGGAGGGGGAAAATTTCCCACACCCGAAAGCCCGCCTCTGTATCTTCAATGCAAAGGTGGGACGGATAGCGCAAGAGGAGCCAGATCGCCAGCAAGTCACCAGCACAGCCGGAGAGATGACCAGCCCCAGCCAGGACCAGGTACGGGGCGATTGCTGGCCAGCACCACATGAGCAGGGCCAGGAGAAGGGAGAGGACCAGACAGGGAGTCAGGCCGACGGTGAGATACTGGTTGCGCCAGAAGAGCTGACCACGCGCTCCGCAATAGAGGGCCACAGGGAGGCGCATCCCATAATAGGGCCGTCCTCCCCAGAACCGGAAGACCAGCCCATGCAGGAGCTCGTGCAGGGGCAGCAGGACCAGATAAACGCCGCCGCTGACCGCGAGCCACATGAGCAGGTGCAGGAGATCGGCTCTCCCTGCGGACCAGCCGTGAAGGGATCGCCAGCTGAGCGCCATCAGAGCCAGCGCGCCAAAGCCCGCCAACCCAATGAACAGGAGCAAAAAACTGAGCAGCGTCAGCGGATAGAGCAAGGGTGGCTCTAGTAGCGAAACTTCTCCTCGCAGGAGAACTAGCCCTGCGTCGAGAGCAGCCTGAAGCTCTCGACGTCGTTGAGGGTGGAAGCGATCGATCATTCTCACGGCTGCGCCCGCTCTTTGCGGCTTTGCTTACTCGCCAGGCCTCGGCGTATCTTACCCGGGACCAGGCTTCTGCAGATTGATGATACCACAGCTATTCGCCCAGAGGATAGAGGAGAGCCGCAAGACAGGCGAAGAGGGTCGCTTATTTGCCTCTGTTTCTCGTTCCTTCCGGATGGGGCACAGGCACAAGACTGCAACAACTATGCCGGTTGCAAAGGCCCTCCGGGCGTGCTACCATACGAGGGAAATGGCGCGAAAGGATGCAACCTATGCGGCGAATTCCTGCCCTCGCCTATCTGGCAGCTGCCCTGCTGGTCTTCTGGCTCTTGCTGGCTACGGTGATGATCATCTCCGGCTTCCCTTTCATCGTGATAACGCTCACTCTCAGCAGCGACCTGATGATCTCTATCTTCGTCCTGGGACTAGCCTGGGCCTACCAGAAAAATCTCTGAATGCGGGCGGACAATGATCGACATCTGCATGCTGGGAACTGGCGGCATGATGCCCTTGCCGGGACGCTGGCTTTCATGTGTGTTGGTGCGCTGTGGCGCCTCGCTAACGCTGCTGGACTGCGGTGAAGGGACACAGATCCCCTGGAAGCGCCTGGGCTGGGGTTTTCGTCAGCTTGGAGCCATCTGCCTGACGCATATGCATGCCGACCACGTGGCAGGGCTGCCAGGCGTGCTCTTTATGGTGGCCCACGCTGGACGCACGGAACCGCTGCTGCTCTACGGGCCACCAGGAACAGGCTACGTAGTCGAGGGCCTGCTGCGTATTGCAGGCGAGCTACCTTTTCCGCTGCAGGTGCAGGAGCTGCAGGGCGGTGAGAGGCTGGCCCTGCCAGGAGGATTGCAGGGCTCCTGCTCCCCCGCTCAGCATGGTATCCCTTGTCTGGCTTACCGCCTGGAGCTGCCACGCCGCCCACAGTTCCAGGTGGAGCGCGCTCAGGCTCTGGGCCTGCCCGTCCAGTATTGGTCACGCTTGCAGCGCGGCGAGAGCGTTGAGTACGAGGGACGGCTGATTACCCCGGATCAGGTGCTCGGCCCTCCGCGACGCGGTATCTCGCTGGCTTTTATCACTGATACACGCCCAACACCTAAGCTGAGCGCTCTCGCCCACGATGTTGATCTGCTGATCTGCGAGAGTATGTATGATGATCCGGCAGATCTCCCTCTGGCCCGCGCTCACGGGCATATGCTGGCAGAGGAGGCCGCGCGCCTGGCTAAGGAGGCCGGCGCTCACACGCTGCTATTGACTCACTTCAGCCCTAAGATCAATGATCCTTCCAACGCCGAAAAAGCGGCCCGGCGCGTTTTTCGCGCGACACGAGCCGCTCGGGATGGGGAGCTTCTGACCTTGGGCTACGCTCCCACCCCCGACGAGCAACGGGAGCGCTCGTCGCATTCAACTGAACCCGCTGACTGATTAGCTGGCCTCGGAGAGGCCCGTGATTTCTTCCACCCGCTCAGCGGGGCGCGCCGGTATCGGCCCCGCTCCTTCGCCCTCGATCAGCTGCAGATGAGGGCGGGGCTTCTTTAAATGCTCTTCGAAGAAAGAGAGCACTTTGTTGACGTAGGCGCGCCGGTCCGCAAAGTAGGCACCGCAGTGGTCAGCTTCGGGCACGATCCATAGCTCTTTCGGTTCTCCAGCTGCTTCGTAAAGAAGGGGGGCATCGCGCGGGTCGACCAGCGAATCTTTGCCACCGTGGATGATGAGAATGGGACGCGGCGCGATCTTGGCGATATCGCGTAACGGCGCCACCTGGTCAAAGCGATAGCCTGCGCGCCACCAGAGCAGGTAATCGGCGACCCAGGTGAAGGGAGCGGCAGGTAAGTGGAGCACGCGGTGAACATTGTAGTCGATGACACTCCAGTGAGTGGCAAATGAGCTGTCAGCGACAATTGCTTCTACATCCTGACAGCGGGCGCTGCACATGATGGCCACAGCAGCCCCCATCGAATAGGCAATGACCCCCAGGCGAGCGTGAGGCGCGCGCTCTCTGGCATAGGCCACTGCGCCCATGAAATCATTGATCTCGCGGTAGCCGAGGGTGACCGGTTTGCCTACCTCCTGCCCATGCCCGTAATACTCAAAGACGAGGACGTTATGGCTGGCTTTCCAGAGGTGGGCACACATGCCAAGCACGTCGGCCATCCCTGAGCGGTAGCCAGGGCAGACCAGGATGGTTGTGGTGGCCCCGGGATAGGGAATGTACCAGCCATTGACCATGTGGTCGCTGTTGGAGGCCGGAAAGGTCACCGCTTCGGCTGGCAGCTCAAGCTCAAAGGGAGAGATTTTGTAGAGGTCCGCAAAACTGACGATTTTCTTGGGACGGATCAGGGTTTCAACTACATAGACAGCTACTGTGACAACGAATCCTGCCACTCCGATGACGCTCCCCAGGCCGCCAACCAAAAGCTGCTTCAAAGAAGGCTTGCCTACACGAATCTTGCTTAGCTCTAGCACAGAGGCCGCCAACCTTTCTACTCGCTAGCTGATTGGCCCAGAGGGACAAGATCACGTCTGCCCAGAGGGACAGCTGAGCTAACTAGCAATACCTTCGTTATGACTCCGCGACTCGCACCCCAGGCAGCAGGATTGTCGGCCCTGCCCGCTCGCGCGTTCAGACAAGCCGCCGCTCCTTTCGCAGCCGGGTCTGCCTCATCCACCATGCGAAAGGCGTAAAAAACACCTTGCACTAGCCAGGCGTACGCGAGTCGGTGCACGCTTCCGTAGATGAACTCCCCCCACCACAGCCTGCCCACCCCAGAGAGAAATAGAGGCAGCGGCGTGCTGTCTGGCGTCGTTCGCCTGCCGCTGCGGCCAATCAGGCAGTTTGAGGTCGCTCTTGCAATCCTGATGGTAATCGTAGGTCGACATCTTCCATAAATTAGCTCATTAGCTATGATACTATATCGGAGACGGCCTTGCAAGGGGCGCCCCAGCCCCAATGAGCGGGCGGCCCGCGAGCCGCGCAGGGACAGGTACGTCAAGCGCGGCCAGCACGGTCGGGAGAATGTCGTAGGCAGAGACAGGCCGGAGTACAGACCGCTGGAGTCCCGCTCCATAGAGGCAGAGCAGCCCATCTGGCTGATGCATCCCATAGCACGGCTCGCCCGCGCTCCAGAGCTGCCGCTGCCCCAGGGCCTGCGAAAGCAGTATCCCATCGTGGGCCAGGAGCATAAGGCGTCGCTCCTGGCTGGGCAGACAGGTTTCGTCACGGTATAGGTCCCCAATGGCTGGATAGGCCGTTGCTGGATCGACCTGGGCCTGGAGATCGGCGATGAACTCTTCGATGTGCCTTTCGGTGAGGTGGTCGGCAAGCGCGATAGCTGCATAGCCTCCCAGCGGCGATGAGGCCGGAAGCCAGAGAAGGGAACCACCCGCCAGCGGTGGCTCAGCTGACTTCCCAGGAGAGGCAGCCAGCCGACAGACTCGCCAGCGCCGCCGCGCGGGAAGAGGAGGCAGTAGCTGCGCTTCCCCTCTCCAAGCAGACCAGCCGACTCCCCGAGCAGTGACTCTCCCCGACAAAGGAAAATGGGGAGTATAGCGTCTCAGATATTCTTTCAGATGAAAAGTGCGCTTGATGCTCTGAAAGCTGTAGGGCGAGAGAAGGATCAGCAGGTCAGACGGCTGTAGGGCGCTCAGCGCTCGCCCAAGTAGTTCATCGAGAAGGCGATAGCAAGCGACCACCTCCCGGCAGAGATCGAGCACGCGGTCCCAGTAGAGATGTTGCAGCAGATCAATCTCATGGAGTACGAAGAGACAGCAATCCCACGCTTCGCGTAGCAGGATGTCCAGGAGAGCAGAGCGATCTGCCAGGAGGCGCCGGATCTCTATCAGAGGTTCTTTGAACCAGGTCGCCAGCCCTCGCCAGGTGGGCGCGAGCTGATAATGCGGAACGACTTCCAGCAGTCTGGCAGCGAAGTCGGGTGGATAGGCAAGGCCAGCATAGAATGGCGGTGCAGGTGGACCGCTGAGCATGATGCCATTGATGGGACGAGGCGGATAGGTTGCGGGGACATTGACGACCAGGACGCGCCGCCCCCAGGCGCTCAGGTAACTCCAGAGCGTCTCATCCTCTTGTGCCAGGTCGTCCACGGTCTCCGGAGTCGAGCGCAGCGCAGCCGCCGTCTCCAGCAGGCAGCGATCGTACTCGTCATACTCCGGAATCAGGCCTTGCTTCCGCGGCGGAAGGCCGGTCATGATAGCTCGCCAGCGTGTGATCGCCGCCGGTGGAAGCGGGGCCTGTAACAAGGCATGCGCTCCCCCCTCGTAGATCTGCCGCAGATGGGGGAGCAATCCTTGCGCCATCAGCGGTTTCACAATGCGTAACGTCAGACCATCCACCCCAATAAGCAAGACCCGCATGATCCCCCTCAAATTACTGCGCAGCATTATATCTGACGAATATTGCTGCTAGAGAGCGCAAATTTGTCAAGATCTGGTTAATGCCAGGCTTGACTCATAAAGATTTCTCCATCGGCGACCCTCTCCGCCGGAGGCCACTCTCGCGGGGGAAAGCGGGGCCGAGGGAGCATTGTCCCCGGCCCGGGTGCTGTGGTAGGGTGTAAGAACAGCAAGGGTGAACAGACCGGTCAACCGACGGTCGCCTGATTCATTTTCACCTTACAGAGTGTTGCAGCTTGTTCAGCAAGGAGCAGCAACGGTCATGCAAGATCCCCAGAGCACTCGCCAGCGCCTGACGCTGAGCGACGCCCAGAGGCCGGAATATCTGGCCGATCCCTATCCTCTCTATCACCGCCTGCGCGAGCACGATCCCATCTATTGGGATGAAGAGATGCAGGCCTGGGTGCTGACACGCTATAGCGATGTCGTAGCTGTGCTGCGCGATCCGCGCTTCTCCTCGGCCTGGGGCTCCCTGGAGACGGCCTGGATGCCAGAGGAGCTGCGCCCTCAGCTAGAGCCTGTCCTGCGAGCGGTCTCGCGTCAAATGCTCTTTCTTGATCCGCCTGATCATTCGCGTCTGCGCAGCCTGGTGGCGCGGGCTTTCACGCCGCGCATGGTTGAAAGCCTGCGTCCGCGCGTGCAGCGCCTTGTCAACGAGTTGCTCGATGCGGTGCAGGAGCAGGGACAGATGGAATTCGTTGCCGATTTCGCCTATCCTTTGCCAGCGATTGTGATCGCCGAGATGCTGGGGGTGCCGCCCGAGGATCGCAGTCAGTTCATTGTCTGGACACGCGACTTTGGCCGGCTGCTAGATGGCAGCAATCTGGGTTTCGAGGAGCTGCTGAACACGTTGGGTGGCATCGCTGAATTCCTGGCCTACTTCAGGCGCCAGATCGCGCAGCGACGCCTGGCCCCGCGCGATGATCTCTTGCAAGCCCTGATCATGGCAGAGGAGCAGGGCGATCGCCTGACTGAGGAAGAGCTGCTCGGGAACTGCGTCTTGTTGCTGGCCGCCGGTCATGGTACCACAACCCACCTGCTTGGCAACGGCCTCTATGCCCTCTTGCAGCACCCAGAGCAGCTTGAGCTGCTGCGGAACAATCCCAGTCTGGCGCCAACGGCGGTGATGGAACTCTTACGCTACGACAGTCCGGTGCAACTGACTTCGCGTCGCCTCAAGACGGACGTGGAATGGATCGGGCGACGCTTTAAAGCCGGCGAGGAGGTGCTGACTGTGCTGGGAGCGGCCAATCGCGACCCCGAGCAGTTTCCCGAGCCTGACCGACTCGACCTGCGCCGCACAGACAATCGTCATCTGGCCTTCGGTCACGGTCCCCACTTTTGTCTCGGGGCTCCCCTGGCCCGCCTGGAGGCGGAGGTAGCCTTTACGACCCTGCTTCGACGCTTGCCGGGGTTGCGCCTGGCAACCGAGCAGGTTGAGCGCCTTCCCTCCCTGGTCTTTCGCGGCTTGCAGGCGCTGCCTGTGACGTTTGCCTCGGTCCTGCCGGCTAGAGGGACCGCGGCAGGAGACACCTTATAGGGTACGTGCAGCAGCCACAGCAGCGGAGAACAGGGCCTGCCGTGCCAGGGCAATCTCTTTGGCGTAGATCAGCAGAGGCCGGCAGGACCGCAGCGGCAGAGACAGCAGGGACAGCACGTCAGGGCCGCCTGTTCCTGCCTCTGCCCGCGGCCAGGCTCGATAGCCAAAAGCTAGAGGAGCATAGCCCTCACGCTCTAAGAAGAGCAGCGCTCCACGTCTGTCTCGTTTGAGCAGTAGTGGTATCCAGAGCAGTAGGGAGACAGGTGTGCCGCTCTCTCGCTGGGAGAAAAGAGCAACGGCCAGCCGGTTGGCCCGCTCTTCAGCCAGCCGGAGCAAGAGTGTGCCCAGACCCCGACGACGATAGTCAGGGTGGACGAGGAGGCGCAGCAGACAGGCCAGGACGGCTGCGCCTGCGCTCTCCTGGTTCATCGGCTGAAAGCGGAGATCGACATAGGCAACCGGCTCCCCTGAGTGGCTCTTGACCAGCCAGCTCTCTTCCGCGCTGAGCAGCGGCTCGCCTCCATAGTCGGCGTCGTAGAGATCATCATGATCGCAGACCGTGAAGAGCCAGAGCAGCCCTCGACGATCAGACAGTTCCGGGGCTGCCAGACTCAGACCGTGCAAGAGAACACTCATGACAGCGGCCCCTCCTCTCTGCTCGTGGCCTTCTTCGTCCATCCCCAGGCAAGAGTCTGCGCTTCGCTTCAGATGGCCGTCGCAGCAGCCTGGCTCTTTTCAGGAACTGGCAGCTTGCGGGCCAGCAACAGACGCAGCGGGGGAAAGACACGCCAGGAGGGACGCCCGAGGGTGAGCTGGCCCGCCCCCAGGGCCTGCAGATCCTGGGCATATTGCTTCACGTGGGTAAAGTCGAGAATGGCAATCCTCCCTCCAGGCTTGAGCACTCGTAGCATCTCACGCAGAGCCTGATAGCGCCCCTCCCGCCCATCGATATTGTGCAGGGCCAGACAGGAGACGACGACATCGAAATGCTCTGACGGAAAAGGCAGCTGCCGGGCGTCAGCAGTGAGCACAGCGACGCGCTCCGCCACCCCGGCCAGACGCGCATTCTCCTGGGTGACTTGCGGACTGTTGCCACTCTGATCGCGCTCGCTCCAGATATCAATACCCGTGGCGTGCCCGCTGCTCAGGCGACGGGCCGCCTCGATCAGCAGCATCCCTCGCCCGCAGCCGACATCAAGCACCTCTTCATCGCCGGAGAGCACGAGACAATCGAGCATGCGCCGAATCTCGCGCAGCTTCCCAACGCGCGAGGTCCATAGCATGGCCAGCGCCTCCCCCAGACAGACGAAGGCCCACAAAATCACCCAGGCAGCAAGAACAATTACAAGAGCATTGAGACCAAAGGCAATCAGCAGCCCTAGCGCCAGCACACAGAGGAAAAGCCCAATGAGCACGAGCATGCGCACCACACCAGGAGCATCAACTCCGTAATCCGGCTTCTTGATCCCAGACTGGGTCACCATTACTGCAATCCTCCTTGCTTTCAGCTTCACCTTCGCCAGCAGGGCGTCAGCGACGCTTTCCGCCTGACTCAGTAAAAAGCTCCTTATCAATGAATTTATTTGCCATTAATATAGATGAATTTTACCATCATAATTACAATCTGTCAAATGTTCCAGAAAGATGAGAGTTTCAATAGCAATATCTTGCCCCCTGGCAAGGAGGCAAGCGAACGGAAAGGCGGCCAGTGGGATGATATAATACAGTCGAGAGGAGACCCTTATTTTCGTTCCCGGGGAGTTGTGCCGATGACCATCCAATCGATCAGGCCGACCATCCAGTCGATTAACCCGGCCACCGAAGAGGTGCTGGAGACCTTTGAACTCTTCACGGACGAGCAGATCAACGCTGCACTTGATCAGGCACGCAGCACCTTCCTGCGCTGGCGGGACACGAGCTTTGCGGAGCGGGCTGGCCTCTTCCGGCGTCTTGCTGCCTACCTGCGCGAGCATAAGGAAGGGCTGGGGCGGCTGATTACGCTGGAGATGGGCAAGCCCATTGCGGAGGCCGAGGCAGAGATTGTCAAATGTGCCTGGGGGTGTGATTATTACGCTGAGCATGCTGAGCAGTTCCTGGCCGACCAGCCGGTCGAGAGTAGCGCCAGCGAGAGCTACGTGGCTTTCCGTCCCCTGGGCGTGGTTCTGGCCTTGATGCCCTGGAATTTCCCCTTCTGGCAGGTGTTCCGTTTCGCCGCCCCAGCGCTGATGGCGGGCAATACAACAGTGCTTAAGCATGCCTCCAACGTGTCGCGCTGCGCCCTGGAGATCGAGCGTGTTTTCCGCGAGTGCGGCTTCCCCGAGGGAGTTTTCCGCACGGTATTGGTGCGTGGCTCTGAGACCGAGAAGCTGATTAGCGATCCGCGCATCGCTGCTGTCACCCTCACGGGCAGCGCCGAAGTGGGTATGGAGGTGGCTGCCGCCAGCGGGCGTGCGCTCAAGAAGCATGTTCTGGAGCTGGGCGGCTCGGATGCCTTTATTGTTCTGGAGGATGCCGATCTCGATGCCGCCGCCGAATGGGCTGCGCGTTCACGTTTCCAGAATACCGGCCAGAGCTGCATTGCTGCCAAGCGCTTCATCGTAGTGGAGTCGGTGGCCGCCGATTTTGAGCGCCGCTTTGTTGAGGCCGCTTCGCGCCTGCGCATGGGCGATCCGCTGCAGCGGGAGACCCAGATCGGCCCGCTGGCCCGCGGCGATTTGCGCGAGACCCTGCGGCGCCAGGTCGAGGAGACGCTGCAGATGGGCGGGCGCCTGCTCCTGGGCGGCAAGCCCGGCTCGGGCCGTGGCTTCTTCTACGAGCCGACGATTGTCAGCGGGGTGACCCCGGCGATGCCGCTGTTCCGCGAGGAGACCTTCGGCCCGGCTGCAGCGGTGATCTATGCCCGCGATGCGGAGCACGCTCTGGAGCTGGCCAATGCTTCGCCTTTCGGCCTGGGTGGCAATATCTGGACGCGCAATGTCGAGCGCGCACGCCAGATGGCTCGCCATTTCGAGACCGGTGGTGTCTTTATTAATGGGATGACTGCCAGCGACCCACGCCTCCCCTTCGGCGGCGTCAAGCACAGCGGCTACGGTCGCGAGCTATCGGTCTTCGGTATCCGCGAGTTTGTCAATATCCAAACAGTCTGGATCGGACCCGCCCGCCAGTAAGGAGGCAATCCTCTTCAGCAAGGAGGAGTGACCTGGTCGAACGCATGCCTTCGATCGAGCCACTCCTCCTCTTTGTTTCCCAGGCTCAGCCCAGACTTGCGCCTCTCATGGGGAGAATGCTACAATCAGGGGGCCTGCCGGCAGGAAGAGCTTTGTTGTCCGGCGCACAATTTGAGCGACGGAGGTAGAGACGCAATGAGCGCAGCAAGCGCCGACGAGCAGCAATGGTGGGCCGAAGGCGACACGCCCGTGCGCCGCGATTCGCGCGTGACCTATCTGGTTGATGGCCATGCCACGCTCCTCGCCTTCTGCCTGGCCTGCTTCCAGGCCAGAGACTATATCTATCTTGCTCACTGGGGCCTGACCCCCTCGATGCCGCTCGTGCGTGGTAGAGATCAGCGCGCCGGACCTGATGATAGTTCCGAACAGCAGGAGCTGGTCGCCGAGCTGCGCCTGGCGGGCCTGAGCGATGAGGCCATCGCTTTTTGGTGCAATCACGAGCTGACGCTACAGACGGTCCTCGGCTACGCTGTCCAGCACGGCGTCGAAGTGCGTGTCTTGCTCTGGGACTGCCCGGAAATTTTTTCGCACTACCACCCTCAGCAAGCCTATGAGGAGCTGAGCGCGGTCGGCGTGCTCTGCCTGCTCGATGATAGTTCACGCGGCCTGCTCCATCATCCAGCGGAGGCGTTGCATCAGAAGACCAGCGTTATCGACGGGCGCTACGCCTTTGTGGGCGGCATTGATCCCCTGATCGAGAACGATGGCGAGTTTGACCGCTGGGATATGCATCCTCACCCCCTCTTCACTCCCCTGCGTCGCCTGCTGGCCAAACCGGCTTCTCCCCATCCCTGGCATGATGCCCATGCTCTGATCGAAGGGCCAGCAGCCGCCGACGTCGAGCTGAATTTCCGCCAGCGCTGGAACGATGTAGTGAAGCGCAAAGGGCTTGAGGCAACGGTACTGGTGCCGGAGCATCCGCTCCCGCCGCCGCTGCAGAGTCGTACGGTGGTTCAGATTGCGCGCACCATTCCTCAGCACACCTACAGCTTCACCCCCGAGGGAGGCATCCAGGGGATCGCCCAGCTCTACGCTGCAGCGTTCCGCAACGCGCAGCAGCTGATCTACCTGGAGAATCAGTATTTCTGGCTCCGTTCCTTTCTGGGACTGAACATTCCCTTTATTGGGTCGGACAGCCCCGATATGGAGCAGAATATTCGCCTGCTTGGGGAGGCTCTGCGGCGCGGCGCCCGGCTCGTCATGGTCCTACCGGACCATCCCAATGTGGGTCGGGCTTTCAGCGATGCTGGTCTACAGCGCCTGCGCGAGGAGGCTCCCGAGGCCGTCAAGGAGGACCGTCTGCTCGTTTTGACACTCGCCACGTCCGATCTGGTCGACGGGCAGGTACGCTATCGCCCTATCTATGTCCATGCCAAAGTAGCCCTGGTTGATGACCTCTGGTCAACGGTGGGGTCAGCTAACCTGAATAACCGGGGCATGCGCGATGATACAGAGCTGAATGTGGCCACGCTGGATAGCGAGCTGGCTCGGGGCCTGCGCCTGCTCCTCTGGGGCGAACACCTCGGCCTGGTCCCCGACGAAGATATGCTGGCCCTTTTGCGCTACCTGGGACGCCAGCCTTTGCGTCCCGCCCGTCAGGCTCGCGCCCGCGACCTTTTCGCGGAGCTGGAGCGTCGTCTGGGTCCGAGCGAGCAGGGGCTACTGCTCCTGGCAGAGCAGGCACGCGCTAACCTGGAACGCTACCGCGCCGGTCAGTTACTGGTCGGGCACGTTCTCCCTTATCTCACTGCTGACGAGGCCAGAGAGCAAGGTCTTTCCTGCGATGAGGCCCAAGGCTGGATTGAGCAGGAAAAGCCTGCCGAACCTGGGGCCTGAGAGGATGGCTGGCTCAGCCCGGCCCAGCCCAGCCCGGGCCGACCCACCCGAGGAGAGCACGCCAGCACAGCCTCGATCGACTGTGCTGCGGCTCTCGCTCGTGCTTGTCGCAGGCGTTCAGCAGCCTTCCTGGATCGTCCGTCCGCGGGCGGGGATTAAATCAGCTCGAAATAGCGGCGGCGCTCCCAGTTGGTCACAGCGCGCTCGAACTCGCTGACCTCCCAGCGCCGTGTGGCGGCAAAGTGCTCGACGAATTCGCTACCGAAGTACTCGCGGGCCACCTCGCTCTGCTCAAAGAGGTCGGTTGCTGTCGTCAGATTGGACGCCAGCGAGTGGATACGGCCACTCTCCGAGGCGCGGGCAATGGTGGCCGGATCATAGGCATTCCCTCGCAGAGCCGGCCCCAGCTCCAGCTTGCGCTCGATGCCGTAGAGGCCGCCAGCTAGCATAGCGGCAAAGACCAGATAGAAATTGGCATCGGCTCCGGGCACGCGGTTCTCGATGCGAATGGCACGGGGACCATTGTTGATGACACGCACCGCGCAGGTGCGATTATCCCAGCCCCAGGTGGTATTGAGCGGCGTCCAGGTCCCGACAACATAACGCTTGTACGAATTGATGGTCGGGGCATAGAGCGCCATCAGGCCCGGCATGGACTCCAGCACGCCAGCCAGGAAATGGCGCATGGTCTCCGACATATGGCCCTCCGCCCCCTCATCCCAGAACAAATTGCGCTCCATATCCAGGTCCCAGAGGCTCATATGCGAGTGACCACTGCTGCCGTCCTCCTGATCATGCCACTTCGCCATAAAGGTCGCGGCATAACCCAGTTGATAGCAGATCTCTTTGATGCCCGTTTTAAAGAGCATGGTATAATCGGCAGCCACCAGGGCCGGCTGATAGCGCAGGTTCATCTCGTACATGCCAGGGCCATGCTCACGGTTATAGCCCTCTATGGCAATGCCGTAATCGCGCATCATGCGGGCAATGCGGCCCAGCAAATGATCATCAGCGCTCGCCTGGCTGATAGCATAGCAGTTCATGCCTGGGTTGAGCGGCGTGAGATTTGGCCCGAAGTCCTTCTCGCGCAGGGAGACCTGGCTCTCGCGGAAGAGGCGAAACTCCAGCTCGGCAGCCGCTGCCACGCTGTAGCCCAGCGAGCGGGCGCGCTCAACGAGCTGGTTGAGCAGGTAGCGCGGCGAGAGCTTCACCGGCTCACCCGCTTCAGTCCACAGATCACAGATGCAAGAAGCGACATGCTCTTCCCAGGGGACCAGCGCAAAGGTCGAGAGATCAGGGCGCATGACTAGATCGGTGAAGCCGCGCTCCCAGTTGCTAAATTTGAGGTTGGGCAGGACATTTTCGGCAATATCCCAGCCAAAGAGCACATCGCACTGTGCAAAGCCATCGTTGAGCGCATGCAAGAAATAGGTGGCATCGACGCGCTTGCCGCGGTAGACCCCTTCCATATCGGGAGTTCCGATTTTGACATACTCCAATTTGCCATCGCGCACAAGCTGCTCAATCTGAGCGAGTTCCATTCGATCTCCGTCCTTTCTTCAGCAACTGAGGGCTGGCGCCTCGTTGATTCTCTGCAGGGAGCCAGACAGACGGCTGAGGTATCGAGGTATTGGTTGCAGAGTAGCATGCCTGGCCTGGACCGTCAAGGGCCGAAAGAGCGGACCGTTGCCTCTCTGCCCTGTGGCGTCCCCCTCTTTTCCTCTTGAACAGGTATGCTAGACTAGAACCGGTGTTGCTGAACTACGATAGAACGGAGAGAGACATTTCGATGCCACGCACGCCGCTAAACGATGATGAGCAGCGCGCCTATCCGCCTGCCTCTTCTCCGCGGCAGGCTCCCCAGTATGCCAGGCAACGGGTCCAGCAATCTCGTCGGCTGCCACCTCTGGATGAATCCGAGCCTTCGTCAACGATGAGTACTTCATCCTGGAGAAGCATCCCGGTCCCGAAGCGCCGCGCCTCGCTACGAGCCAGTCGGGCCGCGGGCCAGCCAGGCTCTGCCAGCCAGAGAGCAGGCGGTCCTTCCCGCTCAGATGCCAGCCTGGACAGAGAGCAAGGCCCTGTGACGCGCTCGCAGCGGCAACCATCCCAGAGCCTGAGCCGAAGCCAGGGCAGCGCCTCTGACTGGCCAACATTCGACGATGATGAGCCGCTGGCTACCACCCAACAGCGCCGACCTCCGGCCTTAACCGCCAGCACTGGTAGAACACGCGCGGTCTCTCCTCCACCCCCGCCTCCTCGAACAGCTGCCCCTTCTCCCCCCAGCTTGCTTCACCGCTTGCACGACTTGAGCCATAACAAAACCTTGCTTTTGCTATGCGCTGCCCTTCTAGTGGTGCTCGTTTCCCTTATCCCCTTGCTCGTGAGCTGGCTGGGCACCCCCCGGCCTATGGGCCTCAGCCTGCAACAAAACACGGCCACAGTGGCAGCTACACCGCTCAACCAGGCTCCTGCTAATCCCCACCAGGTGGTGATCGTTCCCAGCGATACCGATCATCCTCCTCCACCAGTTCTGGCCACCTCGGCCTATCTCATGGATATGGAGAGCGGGGCCACTCTCTACGCCTATAACCCCTTCATGCACCTGCCGATGTTGAGCACCACCAAGCTGATGACAGCTCTGCTGGCCGTTGAGCACGGGAATCTCAATCAGCAGGTGACAATCACGAATGCCCTCAATCACGATATTCAACAGCATATCTCTGCAGATAGCAGTCTTTTCGGGCTGAAGAAGGGCGAGACCTATACGCTGCGAGACCTGCTCTATGGCCTCCTCCTACCCTCCGGCAATGACGCCGCCGTAGCAATCGCCGATACGGTTGGTGGCTCCTATCAGCACTTCGTGGACATGATGAATCAGCGCGCCCGCGAGCTGGGAATGTACGACACCCACTACATGAACCCCAGCGGCCTGCTCGCCACTGGCCATTACTCCAGCGCCCATGATCTGGCGGTCCTCGGTCGCTACACCATGAGTAACCCCACTCTCCACCAGATTGCCAGCACCCGCCTCTACCATATTCCCAAGACTTCCCAGCACGCTGAGCACTATCTGGTCAATGGGAACCAATTTCTCTGGTGGTACCCTGGCGTCGATGGCGGTAAGCCAGGCTGGGACGGCAACACCGACTTCGTGCAGGTGGTCTCGTGCACACGCAATGGCCGCCACCTGATCGGGGTGACAATGAACACGAAAGACTGGTGGACGGATATGCGCGATTTGATGAACTGGGGCTTCGACAATTTCCAGTGGATCTCACCGTACGATGTCGACCTCCAGCACCCCATTCCTTACGACTACGACTGGGGCTACTTTGTTCGCGATAAAAAGACCAATACGCTGCCGACGGCTAATCACGGCCGCTATTACATCTATACGGGCTACAGCGTCTCGCCCCCTATTCTGAACTACTTCGACAAGAACGGCGGCCTGGATAAATTTGGCTTTCCCACCAGCATGCCCGACTACAATCAAGGGAATCTGGTGAGTCAGCGCTTCCAGAAGGCCACGATCCAGTGCGATCTGGCCGGTAAGCAGTGTAAGCGCCTCTAGCCCGGCCCGTCACTGCGCCCAGCCAGTGGCGGGGTCCCTCCCTGGCTGGGCCTGGCTTCTCTGATCCTGGCCAGCTGGCTTGCCTTGCGCGCTCGCCCGGATCTCCTCAGCCTCAGAAGGACAGGCATCCGCATGCGCCGCCAGGTCAGGGAGGGACCACAGCCAACGCTAGCGAGGTTGCAGCACAAGGGCGATAGGCACCGGCGTCAGGGAATCTACACCAAAGCGCTGACCACTGGCATTGAGGTACATCCCTGTCGAGGAGCCGCCGTCAAGATTGAGGGCGACATCAATATTCAGGTCAGAGGCCAGCAGTAAATCATCAAACTCATCCAGCGAGAAAGCGGCCTCGGGGCTGATAATGAAGAGGAGACGCCCCTCCTTATCAAGAGCGACCACCGTGCGTCGGTTGCTCGATGCGTCGGCGTTGAACTGGGTGCGCTTGCCCCCTGGAAGGACTAGCATGGGCGAAGATTGTGTGGCTTGCTGGAGCTGCTCCCCGGGACTGTAGGGGTACTGGCTCAGGGAACGCAGGTGAATGGCTCCCTGGCTGTCGACGTAGAGCATGCCACCGAAGCCGCTGTAGGAAGTGCCGTAGACCTGGCCATCGGAGACGACCAGCCCCGTAGCCTCCCCTTGATCATTAAAGTAGCCGCCATTGATCACCGCCAGCGCTCCTTTCTGCCCCTTGAGCCAGTCACTAATAAAGTGCGGCGCTGAGGGGCTGTAGAGCACCCGTAAAGCGACGCGCCGCGGATCAAAGCGGGCGATCATGATGGTATCTTCGTTGCCACTCGGCCCTTTCCAATGCTCATAACGTAGCTCGACGCCCGTAGCGAGCATCAGCCAGCGATCCAATGGACGGCTGGTCCCATCAGTGGAAGTAAGCACCGTCGGGGAGGGTGTGCCTGGCCCGGTAATGCTGATGCTGAGCGGCCCCTGACAAGCCGTCAAGAGCCAGGCGATCAGCAGCTGCCAATAGAGCAAGAGCCAGAAGAGTCCTTTTCTGCCTTTGTCTCTCCCTCTCATCCAGGGCATGACAACAGTCCCTTCCTGCCACAAGTGTAAGCTTAAGAGCTGATCCCTTTTCTCGCGCGCTCATCCTGATGCAGCGCTCGTCAGGCCCGGAGAGCGAGGGAAGCCTGCCAGCTAATCGTAACGCCAGCGCACGCTATCCTTAGCCCAAAGCGCAGCAGCTCGCCTGCCTGCCAGCATCGAAGGAAGCGCTGTGAGCTAGAGGGAGCGCGAGGTAGAGCCAGGCGAGAGGCGTTCCCGCCAGGGGGTGGCGTCGATAGCCGAGACCGTCCCCTTGAAGGCCATTGCCAGCTTGAAGGCTGCGGTGTGGGCCGCCTGCTCTGGCGAGTCATCCAGAGGCGGCAGCTCAAGCTGCCCATAGCGACGGGCCAGCGCGCGCACAATCAGTAGATCGGTGAACCAGGGATTCTTCGGCAGCACGGGGCCGTGCAAATAGGTCCCAAAGACATTTTTATAGACCGCTCCCTCATAGCCATCTTTCCCATTATTGCCCCAGCCAGCCAAAACCCGTCCCAATGGCTGGGCCCCTGGTCCCAGATAGGTCCGCCCACTATGATTCTCGTAGCCGACCAGGACCTGCTTGCCGCACTCCGGAAACTCACATTCGATGGCGATATGAGTCATGAAGCGGGTGCTGCCGCCCTCGGTATGCAGATCAAGGATGCCGACACCTTTCAGCTCGGGACCTTCGAAGGGTTTGTAGGAGTGCCCAAGGAGCTGGTAACCAGCACAGACGGCCAGAAAGACCGTATTGGACTCGGCGGCTTCGCGCAGCGAGGGCGCCTTAGCCTGCAGATCCTGGGCCGCCACCTCCATCTCGCGATCGGCGCCGCCGTGGAAGAGGATCAGATCATATTGGGTGAAATCCGGCGTCTGCCTGACAAAAATCTGATCAATGGCCGTCTTGATGCCGCGCCACTTGCAGCGCTTGACAATGGCGAAGAGATTGCCACGATCCGCGGCCACACTCATCAATTGGGGATAGAGGTGCCCAATGCGCAATACCAGACGTGTATCTTTTCCCTGCTCGTTTGCCATGCTGCTTACTCCTCCCAATAGGGCTTGACCCAGCCGCGTTTCTGCATAATGCGACGCAGCTCCTGTGTCGGTGTATAGCTGGCCATGATATAGAGCGTGCCACCAGGGCCGGCGTTTTGCAGGGCGGCATTGAGCGCCGCCTCACGCTCATGGATGACACGCAGGCGGTCAAGCGGCACCTCGGCGTATTTCAGGCGCATCGCCAGCTCCTCGGCCTTGGTTCCACTGCAGATCACATCGGCCACCTGGGGCGAGATCTCCTCCAGATCGACGTCCCAGAGCCAGGCGAAGTCTTCGCCGTCGACGACCGTGTTGCTGGCAACCAGCAGCAGATGCTTCTCGCCCGGATGCTGGGCGATGAGACGCAGCACCAGATTGAAGGAGGTGGGATTTTTCACGAAGGCCAGATAGATCGTCTGATCACCAGCCTGGATCTTCTCCAGGCGCCCGAAGGCAGTGCGGATATTGCTGAGCGCTGCCGGGACTTTCTCAATGCCGAAGCCAGCGGCGATCGAGGCGGCGATGGCGGCAGCAGCATTGTAGACATTGTGCACGCCGGGCAGCGGCAGCGTCAGCTCTAACTGGCCGAGCGGTGTCTGCATCGTTACCTGAGTGGGTCCATCGCCCCGCGGGTCCAACTGGATCGAGGTCGCAGCCACATCCAGCGGCGGCAACTCATAGCCGCAGTTGGGACAGCGATAGAGTCCGAGGTGGGACAGATAGGCCACCTCGTAGACCAGATCTTCATTGCAGCGAATGCAGCGAATGACATCGGCGGCGTGCTCGGGGACAGGACGACCGATATCGGTGGTGCGCAGGCCGAAATAGAGCTTTTTGGCGCGGGCCTGTTGCCCAAAGCTGGCCACCTGGGGATCATTACCGTTCAGCACAATCGTGGCTGTCTCTGGCAGGCGCTCCAGGAGCTTGTCAAGCGCCTTGGCCACTGAATACAGCTCGCCGTAGCGATCGAGCTGGTCGCGGAAGATATTGGTAATGACAACCACATCAGGCTGAATCTCGGGCATGGCCACCGGCATTGTACCCTCGTCGATCTCGAAGAGCAAGAGATCGCTATCGAGCCGCCCGAACATGTCGGCATAGTTGACGACCACAGAGGTCACGCCCTGCAGCAAGTTCGAGCCGGTGCGATTATGAGAAACGCGCCGACCGCTGGCATCGGCGATGGCGGCGGTCATGCGCGCGGTAGTAGTTTTGCCATTGCTGCCGGTGATGACGATTTTACTGGCGGTCGTGGCCGCCATGACAGAGCGGAGCACGTTGGGATCGATGCGCCGTGCAATCATGCCCGGCAGGCTTGTGCCGCCGCCAATGCGAAAGAGGCGGCCCGAGGCCCCCGCCAGCTTGCCAGCAGAGATCGCCAGGGCCAGGCGCGCACGGCTCGGCCATGAGATTCCTCCGCCACCATGTTTCGAGTAGTCTGCCATACGAAAAGAGCCTCCCAGCACTCAAGGCGGATAGTTCATCGTGAGCAGTATAACAAAGGAGGCTCAGACGGGCAAGTGAGATAGGTCTTCTTGCTAGCTTTCTTCTGCCCAGTTTGCCGGGCTTTCAGCCTGCTCCTGCTGAGAGGGGCAGCTCCGAGCGGCCAGAGGCTGCCCAGGACACTCCCCCCTCACAGGCAGAACAGAGGGCGCGAGACCGCCGCTCACCCTCTGGATGGGAGGGAGCGGCTCCATTCGCAGCGCCGCTAATATGAGCGCGCAAAGACGGCCTCGCAGGTCGCCGGCTTCCCTGTATAGAAGCAGCGTCCTTGCACCCCACCCTCGGGCTGATCAAAGGGAATCACCCGCAGCGTGGCTTTCGTCTCCTCCTTGATCGCCTGCTCAGCCTCGCTATCCTCTGCCCACTTCACCCGGACAAAGCCGCGCTTCTCGCTCATAATTTCCTTAAATTCGTCGTACGTCTCAGCGTAGTAGGTATGCTCCTCGCGGAAGGCCAGGGCTCGCTGGAAGAGAGCCTGCTGCAATTCCTCCAGTAGCTCGGGCAGGCGCGCCTCCAGTGCATCGATCGCCACGGTCTCTTTCGCGCGATTGTCACGGCGTACCAGGACCACGCTATTGTTCTGGACGTCGCGCGGGCCGATCTCGATGCGCACCGGCACCCCACGCAGCTCCCACTCGTTGAACTTCCAGCCCGGTGTATTGTCGCTCAAATCGACCTTGAGGCGCACCTTCCCCTTCAGCAGGCGTTCGATGCGCCCGATGGCCTCCATAATCGCCCCCTGATCGGCATCCTTGCGCCAGATCGGCACAATCACGGCCTGATAGGGAGCCACTCGCGGCGGCAGAATCAAACCCGACTCATCGCCGTGGACCATAATGACCGCGCCAATGATGCGCGTGCTCAGGCCCCAGCTGGTGGTCGCGCAATACTTGCGCTGGCCATCGGCATCCAGATACTGGATATCAAAGCCCTGCGCAAAGTTATGGCCCAGATTATGGCTGGTGGCCGATTGCAGCGCCTTGCCATCGCGCATCATCGCCTCTAGCGAATAGGTGCGCAAGGCTCCGGCAAACTTCTCATTCTCACTCTTGCGCCCATGCAGAACGGGAATCGCCAGGTCTTCCTGCACAAAGGAGCGGTAGACCTCCAACATGAGGCGCGTGCGCTCTTCGGCCTCTTCCAGCGTCCGATGAGCCGTGTGGCCCTCCTGCCAGAGAAACTCAGAGGTGCGCAGGAAGAGCACTGTGCGCTTCTCCCAGCGCATGACATTGTTCCAGAGGTTAATCAAGAGCGGTAGATCGCGATAGCTCTGAATCCACCTGGCGAAGCTGTAGCCGATAATGGTCTCGCTGGTGGGGCGAATAGCCAGCGGCTCCTCCAGCTCCTCGCCGCCTCCGCGCGTCACCCAGGCCACTTCGGGGGCAAAGCCTTCTACATGCTTGGCTTCACGCTCCAGAAAGCTGCGCGGGATGAGCAGGGGGAAGTAGGCGTTCATGACCCCCGTTTCCTTAAAGCGGGCATCCAGCAGACGCTGGATATGTTCCCAGATGGCATAGCCATAGGGGCGAATAATCATGCAGCCGCGCACTGGCGCATAATCGGCCAGCTCGGCCTTACGCACTACCTGGTTATACCAGCGTGAAAAATCGTCGCTCTGATCGACAAGTTCCTCGACGTATTTCTCCTTTGCTCCTTCGGCCATAACGAAGCACACCCTTTCTCTCGCAGAGAGCAGACAGCAGACGGATAGGAAGAGAAACAGCCCAATAAAAAAACTCGCCCTTCGAGAAGGACGAGCACCGAGACCCGTGGTACCACCTTGCTTGAGCAGCCCCTTGCGAGACCGCTCCACTCGTACGACCAGGCGGCCAGCTATCTCCCTGCCGCAACTCGCCCCACCCCTTCTTGCATTCTGGCAGCAGCCTCCCTTGCTTCAAGCAGGCCAGTGGCCAGCGCCTGCCCTGATAGACAGGCAGGCCCTGATCGCCTCCTCCGCTAACGGGGAGGGAACCGGTCGACTCCTCGCCGACGCTCTCAGGTGGGTTCAGCGCGGTCGCATTCGCCGGCTTGCACTGTCCCGGCTCGCTGTCGAACGGTCGCCACGCTTACTGGTCCTGATCACCGCATTCCAGGATGCTTTCTTTGGTCCACCGCAGCTGCGTTTCGCTCTGTTGCTCTGGCGCTCAGGATACACCTTTTCCTGGGGGCTGTCAAGCAGGTGAGGCACGAGTGAAGGAGGCGAGACAGGGCTGGCCTCGCCCCCTCAAAACATACGCCCCCCAAGAGGGACCTCTCTCGTGGGAGTCAACAGGATGACCTTGCCATCAGCATCGGGGACGCCCAGGGTCAGGACCTCAGAGCGAAAGGGGCCGATCTGCTTGGGCGGAAAGTTGACGACGGCTACAACCTGCCTGCCCAATAGCTCTTCTTTTGCATAGTTGGTGATCTGGGCTGAGGAGCGCTTGAGGCCAATCTCAGGGCCAAAGTCGATGGTTAGCTTATAAGCAGGCTTGCGCGCTTGAGGGAAGTCTTCGACGGCGACGATTTTGCCCACCCGAATATCAACTTTTTCAAAGTCTTCGTAGCTAATGATTGCCATAGCAACGATAGAACCCTCCTTCCGTGTTGGTGCCTCCCTCCTTCTCCTTCTGCCGCTGCCTCCCTGGCGTGGCGCCTATTATAGCACAAGGCTCCACTACCTGCACGGGTCCCACGCAGCCCCTCTCTTGGCAGCGCCCTTTCGCGCTTTCATCTGCGACGGCAGGCACTCCAGCCAACGAAGCAAAAAACACCCGGATCGGCGATCCTTCGCGCGATCCGGGTGCCTCCGGATGGTATGGTCCAAGCAGAATGGGTACGCCAGAACACACAACTGTCGATCAGCTCAGGCCGCTGCTCTCACCTCCCGTTCCGTTCTTGGATTCATGACAGAGATCATGTGCGTGCAAATTGTGTGCCAATCCGCCGGCTAGAGAAGCCGCATCGCAACTGCTTCGTTGTGCAGGGCCTCTATCGTTACATCAGGATCATACGCCAAAACATTCAAGAAAGTATGGGGAAGTTATCAGATTTCTATCAAAAAATTGTAGGGGAGATGCGAAGTCACCAGGCGAATATGAACAGAGGGGCGCCCGGGAGGGCCCCTCTTGCCCGTGTACCTTTCGGCCTGGTGTCCGATGGCGATCTTACGAGGATGAGCACAAGCCCGAGCCTAGAGGCACAATGAAGAAGAGCTGGCCTGAGCGCGCAAAAAAGGTGCGGCGCCCCATGCCAATGACGATCGGCGAGGGCGCCGCGGCAAATGGCGCAAGGACCGCCGCAATCTGACTCGCTTTGAGGATGCCTTGCACCTGATCCTGATCCTGACCATGCTGTGGGGCTGGAGTGCTTCCTTCGAGACAGGGCGTGGACGCCTCTAGCAGAAGGCTCAGATCGCCCTCCTCTGCAGTGGCAATGCAGAGCGCTTCCTCCTCGTCTAACTGGCGCAGACGCGCTGTTTCCTCCGTGGTGATCGTTCTGAACCGCACGGTGTGGCGGAAGAAACAGACGTCGATAGGCGCGTAGTCGAAGCGGTCCGAGAGCGCGGCAAAGCCAGCGGCCAGGAAATCCGGGGCGTTGATCTGCACCTCGGCCAGAGGAGCAAGCACGTCTTGCATGGCAGAGGCGGCAGGCAACGCCCCAGAGGCAGGCCCTGAGGTGTGGAGGGGGAGCGGACGGGCAGGCGTGAGTACGTAGCTGTGAGCTTCCTCGCCCCAGCCCCGGATGCCTTTGCCAACAATCAAGAGGCGTGCCTCCTGCTCCTGTTCTGCTCGCACTCGCAAGACGGTCATGTCCATGAAAAACGGCGCCAGATCAGGCGGATAGTCAAACACAAACAGCGGGCCAGAGACGTCCCGCCCAGCATCTGCTTGAGGCTGGAGAGCAGCCGCCGTAGCCCCGGGCTGCGGCTCCCTCGCGACAAATAGCAGCATCTCGCCCGTCGGCTTCGCCGCAGGGCTTACGCCCTCCCAGTCAGGTTGTGGCGGCACAACAGCAGCAAGGCCATGCCCCGGCCAGTAGAGCCACTCCCGTGGCGGTTCAAAAAGCTGCCAGGGAAGATAGCCCGCCCCGATGGTTTCCACACGGGCGCGGCATTCGGCTGCTTCCTGTAAGGCGGCAAGCAACGGGGATGGAGCCACCAGGAGCGGGGCCTGGCCTTGCAGCAAGAGGAGGCCGTCTTTCCACTCGACGAAGAGCGTTGTCCCTGCTCTCTCTTTGCCGCTCGTCTGCGCGCCGCTCGCCTTGTACGCCAGGACGCGCCCCTCTAGCACCTGCGGGCACTCTGTGCACGCCAGCCAGGCGGGCAGATCCGTGACCGCATAGACAAGGTCCGTCTCGTTTTGGGAGACACCCCAGTAGATCTTTCCGCCTCCAATGTGCAGGCGCAGGTGTGCCTGACCCCATTCCGGTTGTTCCAGGTGCTCCAGCAGCGCTTGAGGGAGCCTGAGCAGGCCCTCTGGCGGTGGCACAAACGGCAACAGCGGTGTACTCATCTGTCTCCTCCTTCGCAACGTACTCAATCACGCTTTACACTGTCAGCACACGTCTTGGCATCTACACAACCAGCTTCATATTTCATAGACATGAACAGCAGCACAGCACAGAGTAGTGTCACAAAAGCACCATATACACTTGTAATAACTAGATACGTCTCTACCATGTTACGATCCTCGCTCTCTTTAGAACGATCCCAGCGAACACTACGCTATGCTAAAGTATACCCACTTTCATTGCCAACAATCAATGTCAGGGAATGGTGGCTAGGTAATCATTGTCAATAAAGCCGCACAATGAATATGGTCTAGCATTCAATACCATCATCCCTTAACCTAGTATCCGGGCAGTGACAGGAGGCAAAGAATGTATCGGTTACGGGTAAAGGAAGTCCTGGAACAGAAGGGCCGGACACAGTCCTGGCTGGCGAGAAAGTCCGGGGTGCACGATCAATTGATCAGTAAGATGATCAAGGAGCCAGACAGCTACAGACCGTCCTACACGACCCTGGCTCAGGTTGCCAAGGTGTTGCGTGTCCCAATGGAGGCACTGTTTGAAGAACTCCCCGACCCAGAGGATGAACCAGATGACGCGAAGCGCTCAGAATGAGCCAGGTTCTGCCTCGAAGAGGCCACGAAGTGAGGGGCCAGGCAAAGCACTGAGGGAGAGCCGTAGCGCGTGACAAAGCGCTGTGAAGACTGAAACTGTGCATTTTTCTAGTATTCTCACGTGAGAAGTCCACCTCCACATCTGTAACACACCCGCGCCTCCCCACTTCTCTGGCCGCATCTTGTGCCTTCAGCACTGCTGTCAAAACTTTTTCAGGCAGCCAGCAAGACAGCGGTGCAGATCGGCCAGACGCGGCACTTTCTTTGTCCAAGGGCGGCTTCAAGCGTTGGCTTGCGGCAAGTCGTCACTCTCCTTTTGCTCGTTTCCAGCTATACCTCAGTGGGGCCTGCATCGTGTCTGTATGGTGAAGGCTTGCCCGCGTGCTGTCAGACTGTAGCTGGCTAGCTTGCAGGAGGAGACGGCTGTATGCCATAATGAAGAGGTTCTTTTCCGATCGAGCAAGCGCGAGAGAAAGGCACGGACAGGGACGGAACTCCGTTCTCCTGACACCAGCGGAGGCAACAGCCATCCGCTCACAAGGCAACAGCTGGCACAGCGGCAGCGTGTCATTCTCTGTCACTGTCCACAAACGCAGACCGTGGGTGAAGAGAGAGCTGCGCAGAGGGATCAGTCAGAGAGAACAGCAAGCATTGCTCTAGCGAAGGAGTGTCGCATGGCCAGAATTGCGTTTCATGAGGTCAGCAAGTACTACCGCGGTGCCAGCAAGCCCGCTGTCGATCATGTCAGCTTCGAGGTGGCCGAAAGCTCGATCTGCATGCTGCTGGGCACCTCCGGCTCAGGGAAAACGACCCTGCTCCGCATGGTCAATCGCCTGATCGAGCCAAGCAGCGGCACGATTACTATCGATGGCCACTCTATTCTGGAGGAAAACCCCATTCAGCTGCGCCGGCGCATTGGCTATGTCATTCAGCAGGTCGGCCTCTTTCCCCATATGACCATCGCCGAGAACGTGCGCCTTACCGCCGAAATCGCTGGTTGGTCTAAGGCCCGCATGGAGAGGCGTGTCGATGAGTTGCTGACCCTGGTGGGCCTGGACCCAGCGGAATATCGCCGGCGCTACCCCCGTCAGCTCTCCGGCGGCCAACAGCAGCGCGTCGGCCTGGCTCGCGCCCTGGCCGCAGACCCGGCCATCCTCCTGATGGATGAGCCATTCGGCGCGCTCGATGCCATTACACGTGTTCACCTGCAGGACGAACTCCAACGTATCCAGCGCGAGATGCGCAAGACGATCCTGTTCGTCACCCATGATGTGGAGGAGGCCTTCCGCCTGGGGGACCAGATCGCGATTCTTTCCGAGGGCCGCCTTGTTCAGATCGGTTCTCCAGTCGATCTGCTGCTGAAACCAGCCAATGAGTTCGTAAGCCGCCTTATCGGATCGGATAATATTCAGCGTCAACTCCAGTACCTGCCCGTGAAGAGCGCCATGCTGGCAGGTACCGAAGCCGCCGGCGAGGATGAGCGCCAGCCACGCTGCTCTTCAGAGGCAACGCTGTTAGAGGCCCTGATGAGCCTGATCGCCTCCGGCGCGCAGGCCCTGGTCGTCTACGATGAGCAGAGCCAGGCCCCAATCGGTACGATTACCCTGAGCGCGATCAATCAAGCGATTACCACCGTCCGGCATGCTGATGAGACAGCACAGACAACGGCCAGCCCAGCCCATTAAGGCCCGGCAGCGTCAGCTCAGAGGCGCTGAGTGAGCTGTTTCAGCCAGGACGGCAGGGTTCGCCTGCTGCCAGGAGGTGTTTTGCTGCCTCGCGATCTCTGGACCGTTTTCACAGCGGAGTTGCTCATGCGTTACTTAACGACTCCTTCCAGCTATGATCTTTCCGATCCCAGCAGTATCCCTAACCTTCTGCTGCAACATTTCACCATTGTGGCGATGAGCATGCTGATCGCCCTGGTTATTGCTTTCCCACTCGCTCTTTTGATCGTGCGTTACCGCCGCCTGCGCCTGCCTGTGATTACTTTGATGGGCTTGCTCTACACGATTCCCGGGCTGGCCCTCATTGGTATTCTGGTCACGGTCACCGGGCTATCGCTGGCAACCGTGATCATTCCCCTGGTGCTCTATGCTCAGCTGGTGCTGGTACGCAACATCTCTACGGCTATTAGCGCCATTGATCCTTTGCTGATCGAGGTCGGGCGGGCAATGGGAATGAATCGCGTCCAGATTCTCTGGCGTGTCACACTGCCGCTGGCGATGCCCGTGATTATAGCAGGGATTCGCGTGGCAACCGTCACGACAATTGGCATTGCTTCGCTGGCCTCGTTAGTAGACCAGGGAGGGCTGGGCGACTTGATTTTCAAGAGTATCCCCTTGGGGGACTACGATACGATCCTGGGCGGGGCGATTCTCCTGGCGCTCTTCGCACTCGTGGCCGACCTCTTGCTGCTCTTGTTGCAGCGCGCGCTGGAACGTGGGCACAGTCAGTTAGCCCTGGCATCCTAGACCAGCCTGGTGGCGAAGCCTTGAAGGGAGGAGACCCCCATGTTGCTTGTCCAATTGTGGCAGTTCATTCTTGACCCAGCCAATACCTTTTGGGACCACACGCTCGCTTACCTGCAGGTCTGTGCTGTCTCTGTGGCCCTGGCGACTGTGCTCGGCATTGCCATCGGGGTGGCCGTGGTGCGCAGCCCTCTGCTGTCGTTCCTGGCTGTCAATCTCAGTGGTCTGATGCGCGCCATTCCCATTATCGCTTTCCTGGCTGCCGCCCTTCCTTACCTGGGAGTGGGCTTTAAGCCGACAATTGTCGCTTTGACACTGCTGGGGATTCCGCCGATCCTGCTGAATACGTATACCGGCATTCGCAGCATTGAGCCGGCAATCATCGATGCTGCGCGCGGAATGGGTCTCAATACGCGGCAGATCCTGCTGCGCATCCAGGTGCCGCTGGTGCTACCCATCGTGGCAGCCGGCGTGCGCACTTCGGCAGTGCAGATTGTGGCCACCGCCACGCTGGCTGCAATTATCGGCGCTGGCGGCTATGGCGAGTATATTGTGAATGGCCTCTATGAGTTTAAGACGGTCCAGATTCTCGCCGGCGCCCTGCCCGTGGCCCTGCTGGCGATGCTGGTTGAGCTGTTGATGGGCTGGCTCCAGCGCGCCCTGACACCCGCCGGCCTGCGGGTCCAGGAAATGGCTTTAAGCGAGGCCGCGCGGGCGTAAAGATCAAGTCAGAGTGAGAGCCAGATCAGCCCCGTCTGCTATTCGCTGACTGTCTGACTCTCTATTCTTGCTCGATGGTTATACTGAGAGTGGAGTCCGCCTATCCTATTTTGGATCTTATGAGGAGAAAGTTTATGCGTTCTGTTGCCTTGCCAGCGCGTCTGCGCGCATTGCTCCTGCTGTCTGTACTGGGGATCAGCCTGCTCACCCTGGCCGCCTGTGGTGGCTCTTCCAGCTCGGGGAGCGGCTCCTCGCCTAATAGTCAGATTACGCTGACAGTCGGCGGGAAGCTCGATGTCGAGGCCCAGCTTCTGACCAAGATGTATACCCTCCTGCTGCGCCACGCCGGCTTCAAAGTGATTGAGAAGCCGGCTCTCGGCACCAACGATGTGGTCTTTAACGCCATCACGAGCGGAGCCATCGATCTCTATCCCGAATTTACAGCTACGGGCCTGCAGCGTTTGGGCCTGCAAACCACACACGACCCGCAGAAGGACTACGAGCTGGTGAAGCAGGGCTTCGAGAGTAAGTATAAGATTGTCTGGCTGGATGTGGCGCCCCTCAATGACACCTACGGGATTTGTGCCCCCAAGATGGCCGCCGCACCTTTGCAGATTACCAGGCTCTCCCAGCTTCCAGCGGCAGTCGCCTCACAGCTGACGGTCGCGGCTCCAACAGATGGTCAGGAGCCGTTACAGACGATGGAGTCGATCTATGGCATCCATTTCAAGAAGGTGATCGTCATGGATGAGGCGCTGACCTTCAATGCGGTGAAGCAGAACCAGGCGCAGTTGAATGTCTGTTATACGACGAGCGCCCTCATCGATCAGAATGGCTTCGTGTTGCTACAAGACGATAAGAACGCTTTCCCGATCTATAACCCGGCCCCCATCGTGCGCGAGGATACGCTGAAGAAGGCCCCCGCCATTGCGACAGCCCTGAATCCGCTGGCTCCGAAGCTCACGACCCAGGTCAGCATCGATCTGCAGCGCCAGGTGACCCAGGCAGTCAATAGCGGGACGCCTCGCTCCCAGGCGATTACGCAGGTGGCAACGAATTGGCTGAAGAGCGTCGGCCTGCTCTAGCCACGCTCCGTCTCCCTGCTTCAGAGGCGTATCTGCGCCTTAGCTGAGAGGCTGCGAGAGGCTGCTGTCCACCCCTTTACGGTCACAGGGCAGCAGCCTTGCTCTTGTTAGCAGAGGCAGGCCAACTGGCTGGCTGACAGGTTGGTTGACAGGCTGAGTGACTGACTGACCGGCTCGCAGCCAGAGGCGTTCCGGCCTTGCGCCTTGCAGCCTGGTTTTGCTCTTAGGCCGCCTCATCCAGGGGAAAGCCAGCAGAGGAGCCAGGCGCTCACTGTGTTATTATAGATACGACCGACCGAAGGCCGTAGCCAGGACGGCCCTGCTCTTGATTCTCACTGATCGCTCTGGGAGACAGCGATGGCACGGTTGGCTAGAGAGGCCGAGCAGTCAGCAACGCGCAGGCCAGCAGCCTTCCCTCTGCTTCCGAATCGACGCCTTGCTCTGTTATCTCTACTATTGCTTCTACAGTTTATTTTGCAGATACCGCTGCTGACTCATCCTCCGAATACAAGCAGCCCTGCACCTTTGATCAATGCCTTTGTCTGGCACTGGCTGCTGACCTTTCTTCCGTATATGTTGGCCTGCCTGGTCGTGTTGACTGGCCCCCCGCTCTCAGGTCGGGCGCGCATCGTTGAGCTGGGACTGCTCCTAGGCGGGGCCCTACTGCTCCGCCTGATGCTGCTACCTATCCCCCCAGTGCTTTCGCCAGATGCCTGGCGTTACCTGTGGGATGCGCGCGTGACGCTGTTGGGTTACAGTCCCTATGTTTATGCTCCAGGCGATCCCCATTTCATCCACCTGCGCGATTTCATCTTTGCCAACAGTCGCTACCGCAATGTGCCGACGCTCTATCCGCCCGGGGCCCAGCTTTTCTTTCTGGTCAGCTATCTACTGGCGCCCAGCAATCTGACAGTTTTGAAGGCGATCTTTGTCGGATGCGACTGGCTGACTTGTGTGGTCCTGGCCTGGCTGCTCTCTCGGCGGGGGAAAGATGGAGGGCTCTGTGTGCTCTACGCCTGGTGCCCGCTACCGATCGTGGAGTTCGCTATTCAGGGTCATGTCGATGCACCAGCGGTGTTGCTCACCCTTCTGACACTGCTGGCTGCCGGGCACGCCAGTCCTCGCGGGCGAGCTGTGACTGGGTCTCTGTTGGGCATGGCAACGCTGGTACGCCTTTATCCTGCCCTGCTGCTGCTGGCCATCGCCCGGCGTCGCGACTGGCTACTGGTGCTGGTTTGGGTCCTGACCCTGGTCGCTGGTTACCTGCCGTACCTGATTCTAGGACAGGGCCAGCTGCTCAGCCCTTTTGAGAGCTATGCCGGCAGCTATACCCCGAACGCAGGCTTGCCGCAGCAGCTGAGCCACTGGCTGGCCCTGCACACCTCCCTGAGTCCGGCTCTGCTCCACTGGCTGGAGGAGGGCTTGATTGGCGCAATCATGGGGGGGACAGTAGTCACTGTGCTCTGGCTGCGCTGGCGGCACCACATCGCCGGGGAGACTGCAGCGCTCTTGCTGATCAGTGCTTTGTTCGCCGTGTCAGCCCATATTTTCCCCTGGTATACGACTGTGCTGATTCCGCTGGCCGCGCTGCTCCTGACCTGCAGCGAGAGCAAGCTGGGATTGGGAAGGCCAATAGCTTTCTGGGCCTGGTATTTTGCCTGTACGACTCCGCTGGCTTACTTTTTCATGTATGAACGCGACTGGACACTCTACTATGCGCTGGTCTATTGGCCTCCGCTCCTCGGGCTGACACTGGCAACAGCGCTGAGCTTGTATCGTTGCGTCCGTAAGTAGAGGTCGCCTGGTAAGAGGCGCTGCGTCATTGCCGCGCCCCGTTCGATGTCAGAGATGCCTTAGACTTTCGCAGGCAGCTTCCTATCAGAGCCAGCTACCTGTGAGAATAGGACAGCTTCTTGTTACGACGTCCGCTCATCATAAGGTGGGCGTCGATAGAGATAGAGATAAGTCTCATGAGCGCTGCGGCCCGAGGGACGCGCATGGTCAATGGGCAGGAACCAGGAGCTTCGCCGCTGCCATTCTGGACTGTCGAGGCCATCGCGACTATCCGCCCCCCAGAGGATGGCCACTAAGTCGAGTAGGGCGATCAGCAAGATCAGGAATAAGAAGAGAAGTATGCAAGTCACACCAGGTACCTCCTGAATGGGGACAGGCCATGCTCCAATGCGCTTGGAGCAAGCGTAACTCTGTGAGACGGTAGCCGGCAGCGGCCCTGCTAGCTGGGACGAGATCAGATCAACGACCTGGTCCGGCAGCATCCCGTTTACTCACGCTACCCTATTTTGTTCTTCTTTTCCTAAGAACAACAATAGGCGAAAAAGGGTTGCATAACCACAGCCAATCGGCAGGCTTTGCCTGGGATCAGAGCAAGCCAATCGCCCGTAGCCCTCCTTGCCCCCGGCTATTTGACCAGGAAGCCTTGGGAAAGGCTCACCCCATACTAGTTCCCAGAGGGCGGTGCATGGTATCATAGCTGTAGTAAATACATGATCCCTCATCAGGAGAGCATCGCCAGCCCGAGGGATGAGAGAGGTGGTTGTCCGTGGCTTTTAGAGCGCGAGCCCAGAAAGGGGAGCGAGAACTACCGAGCTTTTTTGGAGAACCTGTGAGACGAGGCATTGTGTACGAGCCACCTGCAGTTCACAGGGAGGAACCTTACTTATTCTACCGTCATCCTCATGGGGAGATTTGGGTCGGAGATGCTATTGCCTGGCTGCGCTCGCTGGAAAGTGAGTCCGTCGATCTCATCTTTGCCGACCCGCCTTACAATATCAAAAAAGCTGAATGGGATAGCTTTGAATCACAGCAGGCATACGTGGACTGGTCCTTACAGTGGATCGAGCAGGCTGCGCGTGTGCTGAAGCCAACAGGTACCCTCTATATCTGCGGTTACTCCGAGATTCTGGCTGACCTGCGCCTGCCCGCTTCCCGCTATTTCCAAGGCTGCCGCTGGCTTGTCTGGCATTACAAGAACAAAGCGAATCTTGGTAGAGACTGGGGACGCTCGCATGAAAGCATCCTCCATTTCCGCAAGACGCGGCAATTCACGTTTAATATCGATGCGGTACGCATCCCCTACGGCAACCATACCCTGAAGTACCCCGAGCATCCACAAGCTGCAAGTAGCCAGTATGGACGAGGCCACCCGCATCTCTGGCAACCACATCCACACGGAGCCAAGCCACGCGATGTCTTGGAGATCCCCACGACCTGCAACGGCATGCACGAGAAAACTCCTCATCCAACACAAAAGCCTGAAGAGCTGCTGCGCAAAATAGTGCTCGCCTCGTCCAACCCAGGTGATCTAATTCTTGACCCCTTCATCGGCTCCGGCACCACGGCTGTCGTCGCCGAGCAGCTCAAGCGTCGCTGGAAGGGCTGCGATATATCCGTCGAGTACTGTCACTGGGCAGTTGAACGTCTCGAGCTTGTCGAGGACTGGCCGATAGAGAGGTGGATTTTATATGACCAGGAGAACGCCAGGCGCAGACAGTCAATCAGATGATTATAACCGCATTCTGCAGAGATTTCAGAAAAAGATGCTCGACACTCTTGCATTCCAGCAATTAGATGAATATAAAGATTACTGTACTGATTTCATAAAATTTATGAAAGTGTCACCAATCGAGTGCGTTGTCTCTTCCTCACATCCTCCATATATGTTCCTAAATTACCAGAATCTACTAGGAATAAGAAGAATAACACGACCAATAAATAGATATTTATTTATTAATGATATTGATGAGTTTGAATATAACTTTGAAGTCTTCAAAGACATGCTAGAAGACCTGCGTCTCGCAAGAGGGGAGTGGGCTGCCCTTTCGCGGTTTTCCCAGGCAGATGGTCTAATTAACCGCGTAGTCTACACTATCCAGCAGATCATCGGGAGCATTAGCGATTCTTTAGAAAGCTCTAATCAATCTCGAAAGCGAACGGGTCAGTTATTTGAAGGTCTCATTAAGCAGATCTTTCACGAAGTTGGTTTAAAAAGCAGTCCACGAACAATCAGGCTGCCTGTGCCAGATACCACAGCCGAGCATATGTCATATGAGCTTGATATTGTCCTTTCCCTCGAAGAGAGACAGCTTTCTTCTTCAGAGTCCTATCTGCATTCAGGTGAGATTATCGCCTCTATCAAAACCACTAGCAAGGACCGGCTCGACAAGATCTTTCTCGATAAGTATTTGCTCGATAGACTTCTCAAGAGAAAAACGCCAGTTGTAGCTATCTTTCTCCATGACATTCAAAGAGCCACTATTGGCGATAATGAATTCTGTGTTCGATCAACCTTTAAAAGGAATCATTTCCTCGTTTACAGCTATCTCCTGACACGTCTGGAAGGAGTCTACTATGTAGACTATCGGCCTGAACTGGGCGCAGACCAGAGACTCCAGGGGCAAGTCAAGTCCTTTCAGGACCTGCTCTTTCACGACTTATGGCTGTTACTGAACCAGCCCGATCAGCCAACTGGCACCTCGTAATAATCAAAGGTTGTGCTGATCTTGAAGCCACAGGCTTGATAGAGAGCGAGCGCTCCCTCGTTCGTGGTATCCACCTCCAGTGCAATCCGGCGCGGGCGCTGGCGAAGGATATGCGCGACCGTCCAGGCCAGCGTCTGGCGTCCGTAGCCCTTGCCCTGGTACTCAGGTAACATGCAGAAGCCATAGATGAAGGCCTCGTCTTCATCATCGATATAACGGATCAGCCCAACAACCTCGCCAGCCACCTCCGTCACCAGCGTCACGCGCCGCGGACTGGTAATATCCCGTGTCGTCTCCGCTAAGAGCGCTCTATCCTCCGTCATCTCAAAAGCCCGCGCCGTAATGTGCGTCAGCAGAGGTGCCTCATCCGCCCTGGCCGGGCGAATCCGCACCCCATCCTGTTGCTCCACCCGGAGGGGCGCATCCTCCAACTCGCGCACCATTCGATACTCCGAGTTGTGATAGCGCGCCTTTACCGCTTGCGCAAAGCCCTGGGCCCCCAGCGAGTTGCGATCAAAAAAGAGCAGAATCCGCGGCACGCCACGATACCTCAGCTCCTGGTTGGCCAGGCGGAAAAGCAGCGAAAAGATGCCCTGGCGACGTCTGTCAGGATGAACCATACCCGTTAGCTCGGCCTCGCGTGGATTGAAACTATAGAGCGCCAGATAACCGAGCAGCTGGCCATCCTCATAGTAGAGAAAGTCGTTGGTCACCTGCCCCGAGCGCGAACGCAACATTTCCCAGAGCAAGCGCACCTCAATGCCTTCACGCTCATGGCATAAGGCCGCCAGGGCGGCAATCTCCTGCAGCTCCTCAGCTGCCAGCGTGCGCTTACGCACCAAACCATGTTTCTGCATGTCTCGCTGGTCCAATCTAGCCAGGCTGTTTTGGTGGGGATTCCCTTGTAGCCCGGCCCGTGTCTACTCAGTATCGTTGCGCAAAGGGAAGAAAGCGCGCTTGCCATCAGCCTCTCCGTCCAACAAACAAGGCCAAACTGTCTGCCGCAGTGCGAGACTTGAGATGGCAAGCGCAATGCTTCTCTCCATCTATGACAGCCGTTCTCTGCCGTCTGCCACCGCTCTAGCCACCGCTCTATACATTGCCATAGCACCAGTGCCCCTGTCAATCAGCGTCGCTGGCACCCTGGCGACCGCTTTCCGGTGGACCGCAGGTCGTGAGTCAAGCAGACCACTGCGACAAGAGAGCGCTCCTGCTACACCACAAGTCTAGCGCAGACCCAGCAACTCGCGCGCAATGATCAGCTGGCGAATCTCGGTTGTCCCGGCCCCGATCTCTGCCAGGCGCGCATCGCGCCACATGCGCTCGACCTCGAAGTCGGTGGTGTACCCCCAGCCGCCATGAATCTGCAGCGCCTCGTTTGCCGCCCGCCACTGGGCACGGGCCGTAAAGAGCAGTGCCGCTGCAGCCTCCTTGCTGACGCGCTGTCCCTGCTGGGCCAGCCACAAGGCTCGATGGGCCAGCAGCCTGGCTGCTTCCAGATCGGTGTACATATCGGCCAGCTTGGCTTGAATGAGCTGAAAGTTGGCGATGGGTTGTCCGAATTGCTGACGCTCACGAGCGTACTTCAGTGAAAGCTCCAGCGCGGCCTCGATCCCTCCCACAATGCTGACAGCGAAGAAGGCCCGCTCTAGATCAAGACCGCTCATCACGACACGATAGCCTTCGTTGACCTGGCCCAGCACGTTTTCCGCTGGCACAAAGGCCTCCTCAAAGACCAGCTCCCCTGTGGGTGAGCCGTGCATGCCGACCTTCTCGATCTTGCGCGCCACATGGTAACCTGGCGTCTTTGTCTCGAAGAGGAAGGCTGTGATGCCTCGGCTACCCGCCTCCGGCCTGGTTTTGGCATAGACAATCAGGAGATCGGCGATCGGGCCGTTGGTGATAAAGACCTTTGTACCGTTAAGCACGAACCCTCCATCAACGGCGCGCGCCGTTGTACGAATCCCCATAGCATCGGAGCCAGCGTCAGGCTCGGTCAGGGCCAGCCCGCCGATCATCTCGGCTGCCGCGAGCCTGGGAAGATAGCGCTGCCTCTGCTCTTCAGTTCCATTGCGCAAAATATTATGGGCGCAGAGGTTCAGATGCGCCCCAAATGACATGGCGATGCCCCCATTGGCCCGCCCAATGGCTCGCGCTACCAGGGCCGCCATCAAGAAATCGCCGCCGCTGCCACCATAGCTCTCGGGAATGCCTATCCCGGTATAGCCCTGGTCCGCCAGCTTGCGCCAGAGCCAGCGCGGGAAATCATCGCTGCGCTCAAGCTCTGCGGCCAGAGGCTTGATCTCGCGAAGCGCAAACTGCAGAGCGCTTTCATAGGCCAGTCGGTGCTCTTCAGGGAGTTCGAAGTCCATCTTTGGCTTGATCCTTTCTCTTAGCGGAAACAGACTGCGCCTGCATGCCCTATCTTTTAGGTGGCGAGTTACGTATACTCTATTATATGACGAATCAGGTCAGCATCGACCCTCTCCTTGGAAAGCGAATCGAGCATGCTGAATACAGCTTCTGTGCAAGCAGTTGAGAAGGCCCACTTCTCGCAAGCATTCATCAGGCCACTCTACGACTCCTACTGCTTCGCCAATATTCCAGGCACTATTCTGACCTTGCTGACGGGAGCCGGTGAGAGTCCCTTGCCCAGCGACGTTTTCGGAGCGCTGCCCCAGCGCTATCAGCGGGTGATTCTCTTCTTTATCGATGGCTTTGGCTGGCGCTTCCTGCAGCGCTATGCCGAGCGTCATCCGCTGCTCCGCCAGGCCCTCGACGAGGGCCTGCTCTCGCTGCTTACGTCGCAGTTCCCGTCGACCACAGCAGCCCACACGACCACCATCCACACCGGCCTGGAAGTCGGTCAGAGCGGGATCTATGAATGGACCTACTACGAGCCGCTAATCGATGAGGTGATTGCCCCGCTGCTCTTCTCATACGCAGGCGAATTCACACGCGACACGCTGATGCAGTGCGGCCTACCGCCTTCGGCTTTTTATCCACAACAGACGCTTTACGAGACGCTGGAGAGCTACGGCGTGCGCAGCACGATCTTCCAGCACCGTTCCTATACCCCGTCGACATTCTCTAACGTGGTCTTCCGGGGCGCACGTGTCTGCGCCTTCGACACACTCTCCCAGGCCCTCGATGAACTGCGCGAGCAGCTCCTCTCAGCGCAGGCCAACGAGACCAGGCCCGCCTACTATCTGCTCTACTTCGATGGGATCGACTCCACCGGTCACCGCTCCGGTCCCGACTCTCCAGAGTTCGAGGAGGCAGTTCTCCAGTTCTGGAGCACCCTGGAAAGGCATTTCTACCAGCCGCTACACGGCAAGCTTGCTGAGACACTCCTGATGTTCACCGCTGATCACGGCATGGTGCCCGTGCAACCCGAAACCACCTTCTATCTGAATCTGCAGCTACCAGAACTGGTGCCTCTGCTCCGGACGACCCGCCAGGGCCGCCCGCTGGTTGCCGCAGGCTCGGCGCGCGATATGTTCCTCTATGTGAGAGACGAAGCGCTGGACGAGGCTCTCGCTCTCCTGAGCCAGGCCCTGGCCGGACGGGCAGAGGTCCATCGGACGCAGGACCTGATCGCCGCCCACTTCTTCGGGCGCCAGGCTCCCAGCGAGGTCTTTTTGAGGCGCGTGGGCAATGTCGTGCTCTTACCGTACGAGGGGGAAAGCGTCTGGTGGTTTGAAAAAGGGCGCTTCCAGATGCGCTTCCGGGGTCACCACGGCGGCCTGACCCCGGCAGAGATGCAGATCCCCTTGCTGCTCCTACCGCTTTGAAATGCACCTCACAGTGCAGGCTCCTGAGAGCCACAGGAGAGAGGGGGGCCTGTTCCTGTGGCTCCCCTCTCCTCTCATCACAGCGGGTGGCGCTGCCTTTTCGTTTGCTTGCTTGTGTAAATGACCCGCTCTCACTCGTAGCGCAGGACCTCCAGGGGGCGCACGCGCACCGCCCCCCAGGCAACAAAGGCCGCTACCACCATCGCGAGGACCGCCGCCCCGACAATCAGCGCCAGAACGATTACCTCACTGGTGCCCAGATTGAAATTGAAGACGAAATGACCAAGCAGGCTGAGCGCCAGGCTAACCAACAGCATAGCAAGGAAGGCCCCGACACCAGCGACGGTGCCGTTTTCAAGCAGGACCTCACCCAGGATCGAACGGCTGGTATAGCCCACCGCCTTGAGAATACCGAGCTCGCGCCGCCGCTCAAGCATGGCCAGCCCAACGGCGTTAGCAATGATGACAATCCCCGCAAAGAGCGAGAGCGAGGCGATGGCACTCAGCGTCAGGATGATATAGCTCAGGAACTGGTTGACATAATCGCCCAGGTTCGCCAGATTGGCGACCGAGATGGTACCAGCAATAGCCTGCATACGATCGAGGGCCTTGTCCAGCTGAGCTGGATCGATCTTCAGGTAGTAGACGTTGGTGGCCTGACCGCCAGGGCTGAGAGCCTGCACCAGATTCAACGGCGCGAGCATCCCTCCAGCGGAGAAAACCCCTGGCTGTGGACGGTAGATGCCCACCACCGTCACCGTACGGGTAACTTTGCCGTCCTGGCTGACCAGGGTAAGCCTACTGCCAAGCTGCAGGTGACCCTTCAAAGGAGCAAGCTCGAGAGCAGCCTGCGGCAAGAGTACGTTATCGCTGCCCACATCCGCCGCACTGAGGTTGCGCCCCTGGACAATGGAGACTCCTTGAGACGGAGCTTGCCCATGCGCCAGATCATAGCCCTCCAGCTCTCCCAGATAAAGGAGTGCGATCTGATTCTCGACGCTGTTTGGCGACGCATTTCCAGTCTGGCGCAGCAGCGTCTGCAGCGGCACCCCATCGATCGTCAGCGGCAAACAGGAAGTCAACACCTGATGCTCTCGCCGCTGAATACCGGGGACGCTGCTCCACTGTGCCTCTAACAGCTGAGCCTGGCGATCATTCGTGGTAGCAATCACATTGAACGAGACGACCTGCGCCAGCGACGTATTGATGGCATCACGCAAATCCTGCCCCAGAATCAGAATCAGGCCAATCGTGAAGATACCCACGAACAAGGCCAACATCGTCGTGGTGGTACGGGCCCGCTGACGCCCAATATTACGCAAGGCCATCTTAATATTGGCCTTCCAGGTCGCAGGCAAAAAGACTGTCACGAGCCCGGCTGCAGCCGCCAGCAAGAGCAGCGAGCCAAAGACTGGCAGCACAAAGGTGATCAGGCCGGCAATCACCAGAGCCACAACGATCAAAGCCAGAAAGCCAACACTCAGTCGCTCTGGAACCGGCAGCAGACTAATGACGATGACAGCAAGAACAAAGAAGAGACTGAGCAGCCCCAGAAAGATGAACGTGCTATAGACGACGCCGATCCCCAGCGCAACATCGTTGTTGAGCACGACAATGGCCATGCCACAGAAGAGCAGCGAGAGCAGCAAGAGCAAACCCGCCGTAAGAAGCCGGCTGCCAGGACGCAAGCCCTCTGGAAGCTCACGGATCACGCTCAGCGGGCGAATATTAGCCGCCTGGACAATTGGCAGCAACCCAAAGATGAGGGCAGTTCCCAGACCGATCAGCACCCCACCTCCGAGAATGAGCGGGTCGAAGCTGACTGGCAGGTTGAACATAAAGAGCTGCCTGATCAGGTTGCGTGCCAACAGGCTCACACCCAGACCAATGGCCGAGCCAATCACGCCCCCAATGAGACCAAGCAGACCGGCCTCCAGGCCAAAGAGCAGGTAGAGATCGCGTCGCCGGTAGCCAGTGGTCTTGAGCATGGCAATCTCGGTACGCCGCCGCAGAAGAAGCACCTGCATGGTGTGGACAATGCCAACACCGCCAATGAGCAAGGCTAGCAGTCCAGCAACCTCCAGAAACTTGCGGATATAGTCAACCTGCTGCTCATCAGCCTTCAAAGCATCCGTCACCGTCTGCACTGAGGCATAATAGTACTGGTTTTGAACTTCCTTGACAACACGATCGGTCCGCGACTGATCGTTATTTGTCGATATATAAATGTTTTCATACAGCAATGGCAGGTCAGGGGCAGCTGCCTGATAGGCGCTTGCGGCCAGGTACATTCTAGCGCCTCCCAGGGAGGCTATACCCTCATTGGCGATGACGCCGGCAATAGTGACATGGAAAGAGCGCGCGGTCGGCTCAGTAGAGCTGGCATAGATGGTCAGACTATCCCCAACCTTGTAATGATACCGATCAAGAAAGTTCTTGGTGACCACCACCTGCTGTCCCTGGACCAGGCGCGAGAAGCTGCCATCAGACGGCTGCAGAAAGGTAGGCGGGGAAACTACGGGGTAGGTCTGAGGATCAATCACGAGAAGCTGGAAGCTGTCACCCACACCTGCCGAGAGCGTTGTTGAGGCCTGTGCTGCAATCACTGGGGTATAGGCACTGATCTCCCCCTGCTTTTTGAGGCGCTCAAAGAAAGCCAGATCCTTGCTATTGAACGGCTGAACATAGGTAGAGACAGCCACATCGCCACCGTTGGCCTCACGTACATTGCTGGTCAAAGCCAGATTGATCATCTGGCCAACCAACTCCAGCGAGACAATGGCCAGCACCCCTACCGCGATACACAGAATTGCCAGCACGCTGCGCTGACCGCCTCTCAGCAGCGAACGCCAGGCATACTTGAAGTAGAGCGAGGCTTTCATGAACGGATAGCCTCCTCCCTGAGCACTTCGATCGCGGCAATGCGACCGTCAACAATGCGAATGGCGCGATCGGCGTGGCTGGCCACTGTTGCATCGTGTGTGGCAATAATAAAGGTTTTGCCGGTAGTATGACGCAGGTAAGTGATCAGCTGCAGCAACTTCTCGCCATTGGCGGCGTCGAGATTCCCGGTTGGCTCGTCAGCGATCACAATCGGAGGGTCAGTTGCCAGAGCACGGGCAACAGCAACACGCTGCTGCTCGCCTCCCGAAAGCTGCGTCGGACGGTGATTGAGCCGGTGGGAGAGACCAACCAGCTCCAGAAGTTCGCGCGCCCGGGACGCCGGTGACCCTTTGTGCCTGCCAACATAGAGGGGAATTTCGACGTTCTCTTGGGCTGTGAGGGTGGGGATCAGGTTAAAGGCCTGGAAGACCATACCGATTTTCTGGTTGCGCACAGCGGCCAGTTTGCCCTCGCTCATGCGCGTGACATCAATACCGTCAATGAGGACCCGCCCACTGGTTGGATTGTCCAGGCCCGCGATGATCCCCAGTAAAGTGCTCTTGCCCGACCCCGAGGGCCCCACAATGGCCACAAATTCCCCTTGCCGCACGCTGAAACTGATACCGCGCAGAATCTCGATACGTTCGTGACCAAGTGGCAGACTGCGCGTTACCTCCTCAACCTGCAGGATTGTCCTCCCCAGCGCTGGCCGCCCTTGTTCATCTCCTCCTGCTGGCATACTCCGAGACTCGAGTTGGTCAGCCCCGTTGTCGCTTTGGACTCTTTCTTCCATCGCTATGATCTCTCCTTCTTTCCCGGTTACATCTGGCAAGTAGCTGCTCACTCCGCCCCCTTGCCCTTCTCTCATAAGGAAGATGATACTCCTTCAGAGGAAAGAGGGTAGCCGCTTGCCCGTCCGGCGGCGATCTGCCGATCTTCCGACTGGCTATAACTTATTGTTATAGCTTCCGAATTTATAACATACCGTTATCTGATCTGTCAAGAGGAGAATAGCACCCTAATTAGGGCAATGTGATGTTTTCCTGGCACTAACCAGTCAAAGCCAGGCCAGGCAAGGAAGCGCCAAGAATCGCAGGCGTGCCAGTCTGAGAGTCCGGGATAGGCAAGCATCATCAACTATGCTATACTGCACAGGAACTCATCGTACGGCCTTGACAGAGGAAAGAGCGAGCAACTGTAAGGAATCGAACAACAGCGACCGCCTACGCGCACCAGCGGCCCGCTCCGTACAGCCCACCAGTGAGGGAGTGGTTTCTGCGCGTTTCGGCAGGCGCTGGTCAAACCCAATACATATCTCTTTTCCTGCGTTTCTTTCCCGGGATCTCAGCAGCGTGGGCAGGCAGGATGGCAAGGAGAGCCAGCGCCTGCGCGAGCGGATGAGGGAGAGCGCCAGGAAGAGAGCGAGGAGAACGTAGACGCTATGCGTAGAGGAACAGCCCTACTCCTCCTGCTGATCGTCATCCTGGCGGCCTGCGCGGCCTATATTGACTGGCCCACTACGCCGGGTATCCACATTCTGGGGATCAACCACGACTTCAAGGTCAATCTGGGACTGGATCTGCAGGGAGGCGTCCGCGCCTTGTTGGTGCCTGCTAATTCCAACGAGCAGGTGACCGACGAGACTATTCAGGCCGCCCGCAACCTGATTGAGCAGCGCGTCAATGGCGGCCTGGGTGTCTCAGAACCAAGCATCCGCGTGCAGCAGAACGGCAATCAATACAGCATCTCTGTGGAGCTGCCGGGCTTTAACACGGGCAATCAGACCCAGGCTCTGCAGACGCTTCTGCAGGCGGGCAATCTCGAATTCTGGGATACGGGTTCGACGCCGCTCACCGAGAACAGCACCTTCGATCCCAGCCAATACACCAGCACCAACCCCGGCGGCAAGCCCTGGTTTACTGGCAAGGATCTCGACCCCAGCCAGATCGGCGTAAGCACAGACTCGTCGGGCCAGCTGCAGATCAACTTTGCTATGAAGGGTGACGCCGTTTCGAAATTTGGCCAGTTCACTCAGCAGCATATCGGCGACTATCTGACCGTCACCCTCGACCGCAAGGTGATCCAGTCTGCTGTTATTCAGAGCGCTATCAACGGTCCAGGGGTCATTACCGGTCGCTTCACTCTCCAGGAGGCTCAGTCTATCGCCACCGTCCTGCGCTACGGGGCGTTGCCCATCGCGCTGAAGATCGCCAGTCTGGAGACCGTCGGTCCCACGCTGGGCACCGACTCGATTCAGAAGAGCCTGATCGCTGGCGCCATCGGCCTCAGCATGGTTGTGCTCTTCATGCTGCTCTACTATCGTCTCCCCGGTCTGCTGGCCGATCTGGCCCTGGCGCTCTATGCCGGACTCACCTTCGCAGTCTTTAAGCTCATCGGGGTCACCCTGACGCTGGCCGGGATCGCCGGCTTCATTCTCTCGATCGGTATGGCAGTGGACGCCAATGTCTTGATCTTTGAGCGCGTCAAGGAAGAGCTACGTGCCGGTCGCTTACTGGCGGCAGCTATCGATGCTGGCTGGAAGCGTGCCTGGCCGTCAATTCGCGACTCCAACTTTTCTACAATCATCACGTGCCTGGTGCTCTTCTTCTTCGGCAATACCTTCGGCGCAACGATCATCAGCGGTTTCGCTACTACGCTCATCCTGGGCGTGCTGATCAGCATGTTCACGGCTATCACTGTCACACGCACCTTCTTGAACGTGCTGGTGCCGACAGGCGTCATCAACCACCCCGCCCTCTTCGGTCTGCCCGCCGGCTCGATCGCGGCAGCCACTGGAGGACGGCGTAGCTCGCTGTAAGAGGAGGATGCTGTGTTCAGGCTCGTTGAAAAGCGCTATCTCTTCCTGGCGCTCTCGCTGCTGGTGATTTTCCCAGGCGCCATCTCTTTGGTCTTCAAAGGGCTGAACGTTGGCATCGACTTCGCTGGCGGTTCTTCCCTCAGTCTGCGACCAGAAAAGCAGCTGACCATCACGACCGTACGGAACCTGCTCAAACCTTTCCCTCTGAAGGATGTGCAGGTCCAGCTCGGCAGCGATCAGACGCTGGCCGGCAAGGGAACGGTCTGGGTGCGCTTGAATACGACCATCGATAGTACGGTTCAAAACGCCATTAAGAAGGACCTGCAGACACTCTACAACAGCACAAGTCTGGGGATCACCTTCGATGATCTGGTCTACAGCGGCAAAAAGGTCACGCTTGTGACGGTGACGAACTTCCCCAAAGGGGTTACCCCCAAGGTGGAGGATATCCGCAAAGCTCTGAGTAAGCTGCCGAATACAACCGATACGACGAAGGCCGCTTCCTCTAGCAGTGGCTCGTCGGCCTCGGCCACCGCTACTGCGACCTCGGGGCCTTCGGTCGCTCGTACGCCTACCCCGACGGCCAGCGCTCAAACCAAGGCAACGGCCACTGCCGCAGCTCAGGCCACCGCCCAAACCAAGGCAACAGCCACTGCCGCAGCTCAAGCCACCGCCACAGTCCAGGCGAAGCAGGTGACTCCGACGGCCACGGCCACCGCTACCGCTACGGCCACCGCTACGCCGTCAAGTGGCTCCAGCAGTAACCCGGCCAATATTCCAGTCAAGGTCATGGACATCCGCCAGGGGACCACGACCCAGACGATCAATATTCTGACGGTGACCCCCCTGGATGCGAATCTGCAGGCCGGGATCGAAAGCGCCTTTATCAATCAGGGCAAGACCTATGTCCAGTTGCTCCAGACGGCCACTGTTCAGGGTTCGGTGGCGGCAGATACTCAGCGCAATGCTATTCTGGCAGTTGCCGCTGCCTCGATCCTGATCCTGCTCTATATCTGGTTCGCCTTCCGCAAGGTGCCACGCCCCTGGCGCTATGGTGTCTGTGCGGTGCTCGCGCTGGTACACGACGTGCTGGTGGTGCTGGGAGTCTCCTCGATCCTGGGCTGGGCCGTCGGGTTCCAGATTGACGCACTCTTCATCACCGCCCTGCTGACGGTGATCGGCTTCTCTGTTCACGATACGATCGTGGTCTTTGACCGCATCCGCGAGAATATGCAGCGGCGCACCGTCGAAACCTTCGAGGAGGTGGTGAATGCCAGTCTGATCCAGACGATGGCCCGTTCGCTGAACACTTCGCTGACGGTGCTTTTCACGCTGGCCGCCCTCACGCTCTTCGGCGGTGTCTCAATTCGGCCTTTCACGGGAACGCTGCTGCTCGGTATCTTCAGCGGTACCTACTCGTCAATCTTTAACGCCAGTATGCTGCTGGTGATCTGGGAGAAGGGCGAGCTTGGTCTGAGCTGGCTACGAGCACGCTTCGGCGGTGCAGGCGCGACCGCTCCAGGCGGGCGCCGCGCTCGCGAGCGCGAGCTGACTTCGACTCGCGGTTAACTCGCTGAGAGTCCTCTAGCGTAGCTGTCTGGTTCGAGGTTTCCGACTCGGAAGAGCGAAAACAGATCGAACGGCAGAACGGCACGCTGCAGGCTTAAGCAGGCCAGTGAGAACGGGTGAAAAGAACCAGCGACTCTTCAGGTCTGTCCTGAACGGGTAAGAGGTGGAGAACGGTTATGCTCACCGGTATCGACCATGTGATTCTTGGGGTCAAGGATCTGGAGAGGGCCAGTGCTCTCTTCTCTGAGCAGCTGGGCTTGAGCGTCTCTGGCGGTGGGCGCCATCCCGCCGCCGGGACGGCCAATCGTATTATTGTGATCGGCGACACCTACCTGGAGTTGATTACAGTCGTGGCGCCGGATGAGGCTCAGCCCAGTATGTTGGAACGTCTCGCCAAGGGAGAGGGCTACTGGAACTTTGCTCTGGCTTCTGATGCGATTGAAACGGATTGCCAGCGGATGCGGGCGCGCGGGGTACCCGTGTTGGGTCCGAATCGCGGAGAGCTACGGGCCGCCGATGGCCGCTCTCGCTCCTGGCTGCGCGCCGATATTGAGCGCCCCGACCTGGCCCAGCACTATCCTTTTCTCATCCAGCACGACAGCAGTGGGGAGGAGCGCCGTTTCCGCCTTGCTGGCTGGCGCCAACCACCCCCCCATCCTTTGGGAGCAGTGCGCGTCTCCAGCGTGGCGATCGCCGTGGCCGATCTGGACGAGGGCCGGCGACGCTTCAGCCAGATTTACGGGCTGGAAGCCTCTCCTCCCTATACAGGCGAGGCCGAGCACTGGGAAGCCTTCCTGGTGGCTTTCCCGTTGGGCAATGGTTTCCAGAGCTTCGAGCTGGCGTCTCCTCTGCCGCTGGCCAACAATACACCCGCTGACTCGCTCCCTGGCCTGGGCCAGTTGTGGCCAGAGCCAGGGAGTGTGGCGCCTTTTCTCCAGACAGTGGGTGAGAACCTCTGTCGGATGACGCTGGAGGTCACTGATCTGCAAGCGGCCCGGCGCTACCTTGACCAGCACGGCGTCACCTATCTGCTCCGGGAGCAGCCCCAGCCAGTCCTCTGGATTCATCCAGACTTCACCTGCGGAGCCGCTATTGTGCTGCACCAACTCGCTTGAGTACCTAAAAAGGCGGGCAGACAGACAGATCAATGGCGAGGAGCAGCGGAGTGAAGCGAGAAACGGCGGAGCAGGAGCAACGGCGGGCCGACAAGGTTATCCATTTCGGCCCTCCCTTCACTCCGCCGCTGCAATATGAAAACGCAGCTTTCGCTTGAAGACTTTCTCGAACAGATCGGCTTTCTCGTGAGCCTGGTCAAGCTCTTCGTCAAGATCAGCCAGGGGGCGCGTCCAGAGTTGAATCGTCCAGCGCTCCCGGGTGCACTCCTCGGACACACTGGCCAGACGCAACACACGAGCATCGTGATTGTAGTCGAGGGCATCGGCAATGCGTAAGAGAGCTGCAAGCATGGAGACGCGCTTGCGCGCTGGGCGACTCATGACCGCATATTCTTCGTGCGCCAGACTCGGCAAGGCTCGCCGATGGTAGCGCGCAATGCAGGCAATTTCGTGCCGCTCCTCATCGCTAAAGTCAGGGAGTGGGGTCTCCTTGATGAGACGGAAGGAGTGCTTGTGATGACGCCGCTCTTCAACGAGCATCCCTGTGTTGTGTAAGAGGGCTGCCCGCTCTAGCAGGCGCTGCGCTTTGTCATCAAGTCCATGCAACGGTTCTGTGGCTACAAAGAGCTGCAAGGAGAGACGCGCCACATGACGGGCATGGGGCCAGTCTTCGACTTGCAATCCCCCGCTGAGCTGCAACTCTTCGGGTGTGGGCTGAGGGAGTTGCCACCACTCTAATTGATCTTCTATGGAATGCATGCGGTATACCCACCTTTATACGCCACGCTCTTCAAGCGACCATGCTTTGTAGCATAGTTTTAACCTGGCGTTTACTTTCCCTTTACCTGTTCTTATTGTACACCAGATTGACGAAGACTGCTGTACAGAGAGGCACTAAATTGCGAAGGCAAGTGGGCGACGCTAGCTCCGTAAGAGGACTTGCAGCTCTTGTCGGAAGTGCCGAGCTTCAAGCTCCTGCCAATGTTGGCGAAAAGCAAGGAAATGTCTCTCACGCTCTTCCAGAAGACGCGGCAGGAGGTGGCACAGACTCCCCTGAATGGCGAGCGGCGGCTCCCCCAGAGCCGGCGGCAAAGATATAAGTTGAGCAGTCTCGTCAATGGCGTCTCCCTCAGCCCTGGTCAATACTCCTTTGAGTAAGGCAATAAGAACATCGTGATCGTGGAGCCTCCCCAGCTCTTCCTGCAACTGCTCCAGCTCTGCCAGCACCGCCTGACATTCTTCCGGTAAGACTTCCTGGAACAGTTCCAGGGTGTAGCGGAGCCGCTTGACGGCAATGCGCAGGTGATGCTGGCGCCGCGTGTCGTGCGGATCGTCCGCCGCCTGGCTCCAGCCATAGAGTTCCTCCAGACGCTGCAGGGCGATCAGACGGGCATTGTGGGCAGCGGGTGCGCAGGGATCAAGACCTTTGACAGGCTGGGCTTTGGCCATTCTTAGCACTCCTCTCCTGCAAAGCAGGCCAGCAGCTGCGCGCGTAGCGCTTCGCCGTCTAGCTCGCGTAGATGCTCCTCCAGGGCAGCGACCTGCTGACCGCGCTGCTCTTCCAGCACGGCCAGCAGCCAAAGGAGGGCAGGACGATCCTCGGCCTCAGCTTCTGTCAGCAGTGCGTGCAGGTTCAGGAGCAGGACGTCGCTGTCTCGTACGGCGCCAAGGAGGGCAGCGGTTTTTTTGAGGCGGCGATAGAGCTTCTTGAAGGCCACTGGTTCTAGATAGCCACGATAGGCGTCAAGAGCGGCCCGTAGACGCCGCGAAGCCACGCGCATCTTATGGACGGCTTCCTCATCTGCTTCCTTGAGGAGGAGACGGCGCCAGGAGAGCATCTTCTCCAGGCGCTCAGTAAGCAGGCGACGGCCATAGGCAAGGAAATCGTCGTGGGCAGCCTCTTCGGCTGTCTGACGCTGCTCGTGGCTCTTCCGATCCTGGCCGCCGACGGCTCCTTGATCCTCAACCCGGTAGAGCCAGGCTGGACCATAGCGCTCGTAGGCTAGCAATGCTCCCTCGCGAATGCCGTGGGGACTAATCAGTAGCTGATCCAGCCCCAGGCGCGCCAGCAAAGCTCGCAGGATCAGGGTGCCAGCAGGGAGAATACGGGCCCGCTTATAGGGCTGCCCATAGCGCTCGGCGATCTCGCTCGCCGAGAGGGCCGCCAGTAATCCCTCGCATTGAGCCAGATCTTCGGCGCTGAGGGAGCGCTGGTTAGCTGGCAGGCCAAAGGCGCGCTCAGCCAGTAACCAAAGAGAATTGGCGCTGCCACCGGTGGCAACCAGCACAGGCGGGTAGAAGGGGATGACCAGATCGCGCAGGGAATCTTGCAGAAAGGTGCGCGCGGTGGCCCGTTCTTGACGAGTCGGCGGATCAGATGATAGATAGCGATCGAGCAACCAGCCGGAGCCAATGGGCAGGGAGAGACGCCAGGTGATGCGCCCGTCGTGGGCAGTGACCAGCTCGGTACTTCCTCCGCCGAGATCAACGACCCCGAGGTCAAGAGGGGCCCGCCCTGCGTGATAGAGTTCATAGGTGGCCCCATAGAAAGTTAGCACAGCCTCGGCTTCACCACTGATAAGGGCTACGGGAAGCCCGACTTGCTGCTCAATCCGTCCGAGGAAGGCCGCCCGATTGCTGGCCCGGCGAATGGCCTCTGTGGCGATCAGAAGGATGGTCTCCGCCCCCAGACGCCGCGCCAGGGTCACGTACTGCGCAATGACCGCGAAGGCTAGTTCTGCCTTCTCTTCGGAGATCGCCCCGCTGACGTTGACGCTTTCTCCAAGACGGGTAAGGTCAAGCTCATCGGCAAGAATGTCCAGGTAATCAGGCCAGCAACGAGCAACTACGAGGTGTATCGTGTTGCTGCCGATATCGATGGCGGCCCGGATTGGCCGCGATTCTGCTCCCATAGGCAGTTGTCTCGCTCTTTCTCCAGGACCTGTCTTGTCTTCCAGCCCGGCCCCCTTGAGACAGCTCGCTTCGTCTGCTCCCTTCTGTTGGGCTGGCAGCTGGCAGGAATCAGGCCGCCTCTCAGGCAACCCGACAGTTGGCCGCTTTTGTCTCATTATAGCATGCTTGCCCGCAGGCCAGAGAAGAGGGCCGGGATAAGGCACTCAATCGGGAAATTTGCCTGGAAACCCCTTGACAGAAAACCCAAGTTGGAGTAATATAGCCTCACGGAACCGAAAGCCCCACCGCTCAGGCAGGTGGGCAACGGACCGCATGCGGCGTACAGGCCGAAGTGGTGAAACTGGTAGACACGCAACGTTCAGGGCGTTGTGCCTTACCACGGGCGTGTGGGTTCGAATCCCACCTTCGGCACCCTTCTTGAGCTGCCGTATGTGAAAGGGCCTGCTGAGGCTGTTCACATACGGCAGCTCCTTTTTTCCGTTGGCTGACCACTCCAGGCTTCTCCCACCGACAGCCTGGTCATTCCCCCCGAGCTAGCCACCACCCCCTCTCTCTTCTACCCAAGGCACCCGCTACCAGCATGTGGGGCAGGGAGGTCAGAACTCAACGTGTTTAGTGCAGCGCCTCAAGATAGCTTGTGACAAGAGCCTGGAGGTCACCCTCCGCCCCCTCATCAAGCCATCGTTCCAGCGCAACTCGCAGGGCAGCCACATGGGTGGCCACTAACAAGCGAAGCCTGCCACACTCATATGCTTCCCCCGCGCGCTCCTGAAGAAGGTCATAAAAGGCCATCTCAGCCTCTAAGAGGGCATAGAGGTAAAAGGCGGCCACCGATGGAACCTGGCGGGCAATCTGATAGCGCAGCAGGAAACTGCGGCGCTGGTGCTGGTAGAGCTGGGCAATGTAGAGCAAGACAGCTCTCAGCGCGGTGCGCACTGCCTCGTTCTCAGACTGGACCCTCGGCAGCGGCAGAGTACGCAGATGCTCTAGCCCGGCCCGCATGACAGCCCGCGTTGGCCCCAGTAAGACTTCTTCCTTGGATGGAAAGTAGCGGAAGAAGGTACGCGGCGAGATCATGACTGCTTCAGCAATATCCTGAATGGAGGTCTGCTCGTAACCGCGCTGTAGGAAGAGCTTGAGCGCGGCTTGTTCAATGGCTTCCTGAAGAAGACGCTTCTTGCGCTCGCGTAGGCCAGACCGGACGGCCTGGTCCTGTTGTGAGATGGCCGTGTCGCTCATTCCCCTTTGTCTTTCATTGACTTTTGTCAGTTAGTGACATTATAATGCGAACAAGCGGCGTTGACAACCAGCCCACACGTGCACTGACGCCGCAGCCCTGGCCGTCAAGCGCCGCCTGGATCTGGCAACGAGCAAGGATGGCTCAGCGTTTCTCTTCCAGTTCCCAATTTCTGATGTCTCCAGCCTAGCAGAGAAGGAGTAAGCAAGAGATGATGCGCTTCGAGCAACAGGTCGCCGTGGTGACAGGAGCCGCGTCAGGCATCGGTCGCGCACTGGTGCAGCGCCTGACTAGCGAAGGAGCGGCGGTGGTCGCCGTCGATATTGTCGAGGAGCCGTTGCAGGCACTGGTAGCGGAATTGCAAGGGCAGGGGGCAAAGCTCTGCGCCTGCCCCGCCGATGTGGCCTCGGAGAGTGGCGTTGAGGCCATGCTGACGACTGCTACTTCGACCTACGGGCGGCTCGATATCCTGTGCAATAATGCGGGTATCATGGATCTGATGACGCCCGCCGCTGAGGTTCCCTTAGAGTTGTGGGAGCGCGTGCTCGCAGTGAACCTCTACGGTCCCTTCCTGGCTTGCCGCCGGGCCATTCCGATTTTTCTAGAGCAGGGTAGCGGCACGATTGTCAATACGGCCTCCGAGGCTGGCCTGCGCGGCGGCGCCGCCGGCACCCCGTACACGGTCTCCAAGCATGGTCTGATCGGCCTGACTCGCAGCATTGCTTTCCACTATGGCGAGCGTGGCATTCGCTGCAACGCCGTTTGTCCGGGAGCGGTGGCGACAGCTATCGGTATGGGGTCGGGCGTCCCGAGTCAGTCTGGTCTGGAGCGCGTTGGGACCTTCATCCGCGCCAGCGCTCCCTCACGGGTAGCCTCGCCCGACGAGATCGCCGCAGCTATTGCTTTCCTCGCTTCCAAAGAAGCAAGCTATATTAATGGGGCCATCCTGCCCGTTGACGGAGGCTGGCTAGCAGCTTGAGCTATTCCTGCTTGAGGAGCGGTCGGAGCCCGGCAGCTCTCTAGCTCCGGCGGCTCCCTTCCTCTTTGCTCTCTCCCCTCCTGCTCCTGGGTAGTGTCAGGCGAAGGGCATTATCCGCACGGTTGATAGATAGATGCTTACCCTCTTCCCCAGGCTGATCGTATTGGCTCATCTGTCGCCTTTAGCAGCCAGAGAAGGGCGCTGCCGGCCATCAAGCGTGGCTCACCAACAGGATGCATATGGTATGATTCTTTCAGTAGACGACTGAGCGCTTCTCATTGGACCTGGGGGAGCTCGGGCAACCGGGCTGAGAGGGCCCCTGTCAGCGGGGCCGACCCCTCGAACCTGACCCGGGTAATACCGGCGGAGGGAAGGGTCCGTCTGGCCGCCCAACCCGCTGCCGGTTCCCCTTCAGGTCAGTCCCAGACAATGACCGGAGGTGGAACAGTGCCAACTCAGCTTGAGCAGGCCCGTCAGGGCCAGATTACCGAGGCAATGGCCTATGTGGCCCAAGCCGAAGGTCTCCCCGTTGAAGCAATCCGCGAGAAGGTCGCTGCCGGCCTGGCAGTTATTCCAGCCAACCCCAATCATCGCACCCTCTCTCACTTTACCGCTATCGGCCAGGGCCTCCTGGTAAAAGTCAACGCCAACCTTGGTACCTCCTACGACTATGTCAATCTAGCAGAGGAGTGCCAAAAGCTCGCACTGGCCCAGCAGGCTGGCGCCGATGCCGTCATGGATCTCTCGACCGGTGGCGACATTCCCGCCATTCGTCAGACGCTGTTGGGGTCCTGTATTGTTCCCCTGGGCACCGTTCCGATCTACGAAGCCGAGTTTCGGGCGGTGCGCGAGAAGGGTTCTTTTCTCAAGATGAGCGCCGATGAGCTGTTTGAGACGATTGAACAGCATGGCAAGGCTGGCGTCGATTTTATTACTGTGCACTGTGGGGTGACGCGTCAGAATCTGGAGCATTACCGGCAGGCGGAGCGCGTGACAGGGATTGTTTCGCGCGGCGGGGGCCTGCTGGCGGCCTGGATGCTGGAGAACGGAGCCGAGAATCCGCTCTACGAGCATTTCGATTGGCTGCTGGAGATCGCTCGCCAGTATGATATGACGTTGAGCCTGGGAGATGGCCTTCGGCCTGGATCGCTTGCCGATGATCTTGACGGCGCCCAGGTGGGCGAGTTGATTATCCTGGGAGAGTTAGTCGAACGAGCGCGGCGCGCAGGCGTACAGGTGATGGTTGAAGGTCCGGGCCATGTGCCCCTCAGCGAAGTGCAGGCCAATGTCCAGCTGCAGAAGAAGCTCTGTCGTGGTGCTCCTTTCTACATTCTGGGCATGTTGCCCGTTGATACCGCTGCCGGCTTCGACCATATCGCCGGAGCGATCGGTGGGGCGCTGGCAGGCATGCATGGGGCCGATATGCTCTGCTATCTGACGCCGGCTGAGCATCTGGGTCTGCCTAATCCGCGCCAGGTCTATGAGGGAGTGGTAGCTTTTAAGATCGCCGCCCACGCCGCTGATGTAGCTCGTGGCCATCCCCAGGCCCTGGCTCGCAACCGTCAGATGTCGGAGGCTCGCTATCGTCTCGACTGGGATACCCAATTTCAATTGGCGCTCTATCCTGAAGAGGCACGGCGCATCTTCGCTGAGCGCGCTTCCAAGACGCGGGCCTGCTCAATGTGTGGGCCATTCTGCCCGATGAATCTTGTTGAGCATGTGCTGCGTCGACAGCAACGGGACGGTAGCCCGCATCCACAGGCGGCGGAGCAGCTGGTCCGCTGAGGGGTTACATCTGAGCCGCTGCGGTCCCAATCGGAGGCAGATCCTGTTGTCGTCCTGCCGCGCTTGAAACTCCATGGGAGCGGCTCAAGAGAAGCAAGAGAAGCAAGATAACATCGCTTCCTTGAGTCGCTCCCGTTTAGAGTTTAATCTGTCCAGGTCCAGTCGCGTATTTCAGGCATATCCTCCAGGTGCTCACGGATATAGCGATGATGTTCACGCAGCCGCTCCTCGCATTCGCGCACGAGTGGCGCTGTGAGATGGCGCAGGCGTGGCGTGTGCTCCATCGCTAGCAGGCAGAGATGGTAGCGGCTGACTTCGTTGAGGACGACCATATCAAAGGGTGTGGTCGTGGTTCCCTGCTCGTTGTAGCCGCGGACGTGGAAGCGGGCCGGATTGGGGCGCCCGTGTACGAGCTGATGGACAGCGCGCTGATAGCCGTGAAAGGCGAAGATGACAGGCTTCGCCTCAGTAAAGTGGGCGACGAAGGTTGCATGGTCGAGGCCGTGCGGGTGCAGCTCGGGAGGATAGAGTGTCATCAGATCGACGACATTGACGACACGTACTTTGAGCTGCGGGAGCTGGCGGCGGAGCCACCAGGCGGCGGCCACGGTCTCCATTGTCATGACGTCTCCGGCGCAGGCAAGCACGACATCCGGTTCGTTATCATCCTCGTTGCCTGCCCAGGGCCAGATCGAGAGGCCACGCCGGCAGTGCTCAATGGCTTCAGCCATGCTGAGATACTGCAGATGCGGCTGCTTGTCGACCACGATCAGGTTGATGTAGTCACGGCTGCGCAGGCAGTGGTCAGCCACCGAGAGCAGGCAGTTGGCGTCAGGCGGCAGGTAGATGCGGGCGATGCTCCCCCGGCGCGAGAGCAGGGTATCGATGAGGCCCGGCCCCTGATGGGAGAAGCCGTTATGATCGTTGCGCCAGCAGGTGGAGGTGAGCAACAGGTTGAGCGAGGCAATCGGTGCGCGCCAGGAGAGGGATCGGGAACCTTCGAGCCACTTTGAGTATTGGATGATCATAGAGTCGGCGATCATCGCAAAAGCCTCATAGGTGGCGAACAGACCATGCCTGCCGGTCAGGAGGTACCCCTCTAACCAGCCTTCGCAGAGATGCTCGCTGAGCACCTCCATGACGCGCCCATCCGGCGAGAGGTGGTCATCGATAGGCAGGATGCGTTCCAAAAAGGTCCGGTTCTGGACGGCAAAGACGTCGCCGAGACGGTTGGAGTTGGTCTCATCAGGGCAGAAGTAGCGAAAGTTGGCCTGCTCCGCGTTCTCCTTGAAAATGTCGCGGAGAAAGACCCCAAGCGGACGAGTGTTGCTATAGTAGCTGGTAGCCGGTTTGGAGACTTCGAGCGCGTAGGAACGGAAATCGGGCAAGCGCAGGTCAACGAGCAGTTTTCCACCATTAGCGTGAGGATTGGCGCCCATGCGGCGCTCGCCCTGCGGGGCCAGAGCCGCTAATTCGGGGCGGAGGCGTCCGCCTTCGTCAAACAGCTCTTCGGGGTGATAGCTGCGTAACCAGTCCTCCAGCAGCTTGAGGTGAGCCGGTTTCGTCCTGACCTCCTCCAGGGGAACCTGATGCGCGCGGAAGGTCCCTTCAACGGGGATACCATCGACTTCCTTGGGGCCGGTCCAGCCTTTGGGCGTACGAAGGACAATCAGCGGCCAACGCGGTACGCCACTGAAACCCTGGGTCCGGGCCTGCTGCTGGTAGCTGCGGATCTCGTGATAGCAGTGATCAAGGGTTTCGGCCAGGGCCCGATGCACAGTGAGCGGGTCGTCTCCTTCGACAAAGTAGACGTGGTAACCGTGTCCCGAGAAGAGCTGTTCGATCCGCTCGTCGCTGGTGCGACCCAGAACCGTCGGACCGGAGATCTTGTACTCGTTGAGGTGCAGAATAGGAAGCACGGCTCCGTCACGGATGGGATTGAGAAATTTGATGCTTTTCCAGGACCCTTCGAGGGGACCAGTTTCGGCTTCGCCATCGCCGACAACGGCAGCTACAATCAGATCGGGATTGTCGAAGGCAGCGCCGAAGGCATGGGCCAGCACATAGCCTAACTCGCCCCCTTCGTGGATGGAGCCAGGAATGGGAACGCCGACGTGACTGGGCACGCCGCCAGGAGTAGAGAACTGGCGAAAGAGGCGACGCAGCCCTTGCTCGTCCTGGCTTACTTCCGGGTAGATCTCTGAATAGGTCCCTTCAAGGTAGACGTTGGCGATCACCGCCGGACCACCATGTCCGGGTCCTGCCAGAAAGATCATATCGACGTCATAGTCTTTGATCAGGCGATTGAGATGGACGTAGATGAGATTCAAGCCTGGCGAGGTGCCCCAATGCCCCAACAACCGGGGCTTGATGTGCTCGGGCCGCAGTGGCTCCTTGAGCAAGGGATTTTCCTGGAGGTAGATCTGCCCTACAGTCAGATAGTTGGCGGCACACCAGTACTTATGCATCAGTTCTAGCTGCTGCTGGCTGAGTGTACGCGCCCCGGCAGCGGTCGACATGCTTCCCTCCTCTGTTCAGTGACAAACAAGGCAAGAATACCCACTTGACATTCATTCGTTATTCTGGCAGCTTTTGCGGCGATCCTCGCTCGAGGTCACAGCCGTGGTCATCCTCGGGGAACAGCCAGTGAGCCGCGCCCGCTTTCTTTCTGAGCATAGCAAGAGCCTCTCACAGCGCACTCACAGCAATCCTGCTCCTTCTCACAAGAATGGCACAGGGCCACACAAGAAGCAGAGGCACAATAGTAACAGTTATCTCCGTTCTGTCACAGGTACGACTGGGCCACGCAAAAGGTGTCGCTGCGGTCCATGCGCTAGACCGTGTTCTGTCCCCAGAGCGAGAGAGCCAGGCGGTTAAGCAGGAAGAGCGCCATCAGCATGCTAGCGAGCAGGTAGCATTGTCGATGCCACAGAGCCAGAGCAGCCAGGCCGAAGAGAGCCAGCTCGACCAGCAGCCGCCAGGGATCAACCAAACGGTGACGCGCCTTGGGGGCCACGAGTAGGCCCCAGACAAGCATTGCGAATAGGGGCAGGGCCAGCCCCAGGAGGAAGCTGAGTGGGAGCGCCAGACTGGTGGAGCTGGCTCCCCAGTAGCTCAACGTCAGGATCATGGCCACTTCCAGCAGGAAGCGCAGAGCACGGTTACATTCTTTGAGAATGACAACAATCATGACGATGGTAATAGTTTCCCGCCCCTGGCCTGGTGCACCAGGCCAGAGAAAAGGGGGATCAGGCAAAGTGCAGCGTGGTGCCAACGCTGGTCTGGATATAGGCCGCGGGCAAAGCGCGAGCCAGTTCGTGAGTCGCGCGCCAGCCGGTACAGTGCCCAGGCACAATGACACTGGGTCCAATCGCCTGCAGTTCGGCGATGGTACGCGGGATAATCGGCTCGAAGACGGCGCCGCTGAGATGCAGACCGCCGACAAAGGCGTAGACGGTCTCGATGCCGGTAAGCCGCCGGGCATGCTGAAGAATGTTGATGACCCCGGCGTGGCTGCAGCTAGAGAGGACCACCAGGCCGCGGTTTTTGAGATGGCAGACAATAGCCTGATCATCCCAGACCCAGATATCGGGCTCCCAGCCGTGGTCAGTACGCGCTTGTTGCAAGGGGAAGCCTTTTTCAAAATCGGTGACGCGCTCAACTTGACCGGTCACCAGCACGGTTCCATCGAGCAGCAGCGAGGGACCTCGTTCTTCGATGATGGTAACACCTTCGCGATCGAGATCGGCCTGGCTCGGTGGGGGCATATGGATTTCGGTACCGGTTGGGAAGACGATGCGTCGGTAGCGCCAGGCATCGGGATGGAGCAGCAAGGGCAGACCGCGCTTCCCCAGACGGCGTACGACGCCCTCTAACCCACCGTGATGGTCGGCGTGACCATGTGAGAGCACGATAGCCCGTAGATCAGCCGGACGCACCTCCAACACATCCATGTTGTGCAGGAGGGTGCTGCGCCCAAGCCCGGCATCGTAGAGTAGAGAGGCCCGCCACCCATTGCGCACCACTGTGAGCAGCAGGGCATAGCCGTGCTCGGCAATGAGCTGCTCGCGCTCGGTCCAGTTTATGGCCAGGGGGGCCCGCTGAACCATCTCATTGCCGGGCAGCAGGACATCGACACTGTTATCTACGAGAATCGTGACGTCGATCGTGTCGACCGGGGGTAGCGTCACCTGTTCGCTCATGAGTAGTGCTCCTTTGGCACAAAAGTAGCACGATGGCTTTTCTCCTGGTTTGATCGGCTCGATGCCTTCTCTCCTCGACTGGACCGGACTGGGTTGACATGTCCGCCGCTGCTCTGCTCGCCCGCTGTTGCCGGCTCAGACAAGCTGGTTTCAGAATACAGCAGAAATGTGGACGACTGCAAGCCAGGGGAGGAGGAGGAGCGCGCGCCAACCTGGTCACGGGGGCTGTTTGGCTTTGTGTGGTCTGACATGGCGCATGGGCTGGCCTCTGATGCCCGCTCCGGCGGACAGGCAATCGCTGGCGGCTGCATGCTGACCAGTTCTCGAGCGCAGTGCAGCGAGAAAGGCAGTTGAGAAGCAACAGACGAGCTTTTGGCGCTTGAGATGGCAGGCTTGACGGGAGACGGAGAGTGTGGTATGCTGCAAAGGACACATGGAAGCGAACTGTCAAAGCCGCTGCCCATGGTTACGGGCAGCGGCTTTTTTTGGCACGCCGTTCTTTGTCATTCAGCGGCTCCGCGCCGACGCTGCCCCTACTCTGCTAGGCTCAGGTCGCACGCTCCCGCGCCTATAGCCTTTTGCCGTCTGGTAGCTTGCAGATAAGAGCGCTGTCAGACGAGTCCCAATGCATTTCCCACCACAGAGAAATGCGCGTAAGGAGACTATCTACATGATTAACCCTGGACAGGACCAAATCCTGGTCTGCCGCGAGTGCGGCCAGGAATTCACCTTTACCGTTGGAGAGCAAGAGTTTTTTGCCAGCCGCGGCTTGACCAATACACCCAGCCGCTGCCCCAGCTGTCGGGCGGCGCGCAAGGCAAGTGGCGGGCGCCGTGGCCGTGGCTACGGGCGTGAGGAGCGCCAGATGTATACGGTGACCTGCGCTAGCTGCGGTAACGAGGCCCGGGTGCCGTTCTTGCCCCGCGATGATCGCCCCGTCTATTGCAGCGATTGCTATCGTCCCCAGGAGTCGTACGGGCGCGGCCAGGGCCGCCGCGCGCGCTGGTAAGGCGGGCCGAGATGAGCGAAGTTCGCCTGAACCCTGACGAGTCCTTCGAGGTCGCCCTTAAGCGCTTTAATCGCAAGGTTTTGAACGCTGGTATTCTGGCCGAGGTGCGCCGCCGCAAACATTACGAGAGCCGCAGCGATCGCCGCAAGCGTAAGGCCGCCGTGGCCCGCCGCCGCCGCCGCCGCCATACACGCACACGCCGCTAGCTCCATACACGGTCAAGAGTGCCTGACTGGTCATCCATAGAAGACTCAGCAATAGCAGCAGTAGAAGAGCTGTCCTTAACAAGCGCTCGCTCTTCTACTGCTTGTCGCAGATGCAAGCTAGAGGCACAGTCTTGCTGAAGGCTCCCCCTTCAAGCGAGTGCTCATCTAACAGATGCCTATCTGCAGGATCTCACTCCTACTCTTTTTGATTGAGTGTGTAGGCATAGCGATAGGCTGCAGAGAACTCGTATAAGGAAACTGGGCCGAAAACGCTAGCATTCAGCTGCTGGCCGATCAGGACCGCAAGCCCAGCAGGAAGTGATGAGAAGAGATGGATATGGGCAATGCCTTGGCTGCGCAGGCGGCGCAGGTCACGTCCAATCTGACGGGCAATGGCCAGGGCATGATTGCCATCCCTTACCCCTCGGGTGTGGTCTACTCCCTCCGGCATCGAATAATGGATGAAGCAGCTATAGTCAATCTTATTCCCTGCCTGTTGCATGTATACCTTTACATCATTTTCAATATTATTCGATATGGAAATAGCCACTACCGCTGTCTGGGGATCTCCCTCCTGAATGCTCTCATCACAGGTAAGAGGGGAAGAATCGCTCTGCGGCCCTTCGTTATCCCAATACTGCTGTCTTGCTTCATCACGTACTTGCAGCCTCATTCCCTGGAAAATGAAGCCGAACAGGTAGGTCAGCGAATAGACTGCTTTAATCGGAACTTTTAGACTTTCTCCAGAGCCTGGACCAATAGCCGTGAGCAGTCCTTTGATATCCTGCAGAGCGGGAACAATAAGATCCTGCCATTCAGCGACCGTAGGGACACGTCGCACATCCCTATTCTCGTCTTCAAGGAAAAGCCTCCTGGCATCAACCGACAGATCGAGCCGAGGGCTGCCCTCTCCAAAAACAAAGGTGCGTAGCCCAATCCAGATTTCATGGTTCTCCCCAGCTCTCACGCGACGCTGGCGAAAGGCCTCGCGCAGGATCTTGCGCGCAAGCGAGCGCAGCTTGCCGCTCACTACCTCCTGCTGGCTCACCTCCGGCTCAGGCTCGTCCGCAATAAAATTCGTCAGCTTCCCGAGACTGACCTTTGCCAGGGCGTTCTGCACTCTTTTCCGGCTGACCCCCTGCAGGATCACAACTATAGGAAACCCCAGCTCGCTTTCGTGGCGCGTGAGGGCAGCGTGTGCCTCGGGTAGCCAGAGCTGCGGCTTCTTGAGGGCTTCGGGTGTGAGATAGAGCAGGTAGGCATCGGCTAACTCGCTCACGGCCCGCTCTGCGGCTTTTTCACGGAGGCCGAGAAAGGGCAGGTCCTCGCTGTCGCGGTGCCAGAGCTTGAGGCCGCGCAGGCGCAGCATGAGTTCTAGCTGTTCGCGGTTTTTTCCGGCATCGCCAGCAGAGCTGATGAAAACGGTGGCCGGTCTGGTCGGGTCCTGTTCCTGCTGGGATCGATGAGCCTCGGATTGGCCAGCATCCATCGTCGTCCTCTCTTTCTCCTCTGTTCCAGAGCCTGCGTCGAGGGCTTCCCAGATTTTCCGAATCTCCTCAGCTATTTCTTTCCATGCTTTATTGCGATTATCTCCCTCTCGCTGGGCGAGGGCCTCCCCATTGCGCGGCAAGAGTTGCAGCTCGGCCAGGTCAGTGCCTCCGAGATCCACGGTCTTGTATAAGATTGGAATAAGTTCAGCCTCGCCACTCGTTGCTCGTTTCAAGGCCATGCTGGCCACTTCTCCCATCGAAAACAAGAAATCAGGGCTGATAAGCATGATGATCAGCTTCGCCTGATTGATCAGCTTGCTCTGCTCCTGCTTCGGCGGTTTTCCTGGTAGGGTATCTTGAATATCTCTTATCCTATTAAGATTATATAAGTGTTTGCTTAGTTCCTCAAAACCACGCTTATCCTCACTGGCATACAAGCAAAGAATTTCACCAGCAATCGACTGACTCGCTCCCATAAGAAGATCTCCCTTCTACTAGGCAGAATCGCGCGTCTCAGCAATGCGCTTGCGGGCGTTCTCGGGCAGGTCGAACCACCCGGCTTTGTCAGGATAGTAGTATTCGACGTCGGGATCAGGCGGCCAGCGCCAGATACGGCGCAGATCCTCCATTGCCAGCCGCTGCAAGTGCTCGCGTTTGAACTCTTCTACCAGCTCGTCGATAAACTGCGCCAGGGCCTCGCCCTGCAGTTGCTCTCTGCCGTCCTGACCACGCGCACTGAAACTGTAGCGCCGTGCATAGTCGATCAACTCCAGACGCAGCGGCTCCAGAGCAATCGAGCCAAGGCCCAGCGGCTTGGCGTAGCCGATCTTGTGACACATGCCCTTTTCAAGGACGATGGCCAGCAGCAGCGCGCCCAGCTCGTCGCGCTCCAGATTGGTAAAGTCGAGGCGAGCGTAAAAGACGGTGTCGTAGCCCAGCGGGTGAATGTAGCGGTTGGCCGGTTCTGCGCGTCTGAAGTAGACATAGCCGCTCGCCTGCAAAGGTTCCCTGTCAGGATCATGGTGGAAGTAGAACTTGCGCCCGGCGATGTAGCGCTCTTGCTCATCGAGGTAGAAGGCACGATGATGCGGCTTTGGCTCAACCAGGGGCTGGGTATACATTGGCTTGTAGAGAGCCACCGTTTCCGGGTCGGCCTGAGCATCGCCGATATTCACTTTGCCCATGAAGATGCTTTCCCGCTTGTGCTCTTTGAGCGAGCCAAAGATCCGGCAGGCGATGCAGAGATGGGTATCGTCCTGGCAGTGCAAGAATTCAGGCCTGACTTTATCCTTATACACCGCCTTATAGCGACCCCGCTCGCCTGTTTTCTCCTGCTCATAGTTGCCATCGAAGAGCGTCAGGCAGCCGTTGCCCAGGGTTTCGACCAGGCTGCGCAGCAGGCCCTTGAGCGAGGTGCCGGGAATGATGTAGTGGCCAGTTCCATCCTGGATGAAAGGTACTGGCTTCTTGGGATCTTTGATCGCTTTGCCAGCCGCAGCCAGCGAGTAGGCCGCGATAAAAATGGGAGTACGTGCCGTCAGGCGCAGCTCCAGCCTGCCGCTGTAGAGCCGTGGCAGGCCAGCGCCAAAGAGGCGGTGATGCCAGACGGGCTTACGCCGCTCCGGGGGACGGCTCCAGTCAATGCGCGCGAAATCATACGGGTTCATGAGCGACCTCCCCTGGTCTCTGTGGGCAATGGCTCTGCTTCTAGACCGGCAAAGCGAAAGTAGGCCGTCGCCCCATCTGCAGGGTCGTAGTAGGAGTAGACTTTCAGCGTTACCCGTTTTGCCGTCGGGAGCAGCTCGGCAGGATAGAACAAGGGCCGCGGAATGCGCGTGGTGAGAAAGAGGCGCGGCTCCTCTTCAGGTGCTACCCCTACCTCTTGCGGCCGCACGCGACGGGGACGCTCCCCGAAAAGATAGTATTGCGTCGAGCGACGCTTGAGACCTTCCACCGGGCGCGAGCTTGCCTGCAGATGTTCGGCCAGCAAGTGCGCCTGTCCCAGGTAGACCACGCGCAGCTCCCCCTCGCTGCCATCCCAGCGCAATTCTCCCTCTTCGCAGAAGACCCGTCCCCAGGTATAGGCAGCCCACGGAAGCGGGTCCCTCTCCACTTGCAGCACCTCGCTCAGCCGGGCGAAGCGCACCAGCAGACGCCGCATTTGTCGATTATCATCCACAACCCTGCCGGGTAGATGCTCGCCGAGAAAGAAGGCGTTTGCAGGAAAGGGCTTGACAAGCTGTTCGAGAGCAGCGTGCGCCACGGATGCGCTGGAGACAACCTCACCAGACTGCGCGTCACATGCAGGAGATGCTGTTTTGCTCATACGCGTCCTCCTGCTGCCAGGGCAGCCAGCACTGCTGACTCATCTGGCCATTCCTGGATGCGGCGAATAAAGTGCCCAATGGCCTCCTCGCGGAGTTGCGCCAGGGCCTCATTGGTGAAGACACGCAGGTGGCGAATGCCGCGCAGGCGTCGCTCAATGCCAGCAGGCAGCTTGACCAGATCGTCATACCAGGTCCCGTAGCGACCTAAGCCCGTCTCCCTGACAGCAGGCCTCTCATTCAGCCAGCGCCCCAGTCCCCACAGCTCGCTGACCGGCTCGCGCGCGTCGCTGCCGCGGATGGTGGCCGTGACAAAGCCGCCGGGCCAGCCCTCTTGCTCCTCCTCGCTGATCGCTCCTTTGATCCAACCCAGGCCACGTGAGCGACCTGAGCCAAGGCGAATCAGCCCATCCTCCAGGTCTTGCAGAACCACGAAGAGCATACCAAGCTGCCAGATCTCGAAGTTCCGCAGGTGAATCGCGCATTCAAAGGTGACCCCTGCGCTGATGACCTCCAGCTCAAATTTGGCCCTGTGGGCGGCGCCGCCGGTCAGGCGATCGATACCCACACCGTCGCGCAGCTCGCGGACAGGGGCCGAAACGAGATAGGCATCGCCGATGGCCAGGCGCCCGATAAACCAGGTTGAACCGAAGAGGCGACAAACCGGGCAGGAACATGCATAGACCTCATCAGTATGGGCTTCGAGATAGTGGCGACGCTGATCATTGTCCTTGGCCTCGCTAGTGAAGCGCCCGCCACAGGAGTCGCGATAGGTGCGGCGGCGCTCCTCAAGATCGGCCTCCTGATCCTCGCTGCCGGCGAAGGGATAGCAAACCACACGCGGTCTCAGGCTGGCGACAATCTTCTCGACGTGGCTGCGGAAGACCCCTTTGAGCGAACTGCCGGGCAGAAACGGCTCCTGACGCCCGTTGCGAAAGGTCAGCACTGGCGTCATGTCCGGCCCACTGACCGTAGGCAGGCCAGATTTGACGAGCAGTGGACCGGTGGTGGTGATGCGCAGGCGCAAGCGAGCCTCATTGAGGAGTTGTTTAAGCATTGGTAACAATTCCTCCTATCTCTCTGGCTGGTTGGCGCTAAACAGCCGCTCAATCTGCTTCGCCAGGAAGTCCTCACCGTCTTCGACGCGGTTAAATTTCTCTTCGGGACTGCGCCCAAGCAGATAACGCTGCAAACGCCGGGCGCGCTCCTCGGGGCTTAGCCTCCCGTTCTTACCGTCGGAGTCCTCTTCGCCTTCCAGCTCCAGGATGTAGACGCGCAGGTCGCGCAGGCGGCAGGCCCCCAGGCCGCGCGAACGCTTGCCGCCGATCGATCCGAAGCCGTTGACGAACTCGCTGAGTCCCAGGCTGAGCAGCCAGAGGTCCTCTCTGGTGGCGTTCTCTAGAGTGATCTCCAGGTCAAAGGCAGTGCTGGCCGGCACGACCTCGTAGTCGTACTTGAGGCGTTCCTTGGCACGCTCGCTGTCGCGCTCGATGGCCACACCGTCGCGCAGCTGAATGATACCGTTCCATTCCTCCTCGGGAATGTAGAGGTCGCTGACGTTAACCCGCGAGGCCGAGAACGGCGAGCCGAAGAGCTGACAGGTGTGACAAAGCTGCTCTAGAATAGGGAGCAGATCCAGCTCGCCCCGCTGACGCCTCTCCTCAGCTATGGTGCGCTGGCGCGCAGTCGGACAGATGTTATCAAGACTTCCTTCCTCATGCTGGATTTGTTCTAGCTCCTCCTGCTCCCGCTCGATGAGGCCGCAGGTGCGCAGGCGCGGCCGCGGCAGCTCAGCCAGGGCAGCCACCAGTTTTTCAACCGTGCTGCGCAAGGCCCCTTTAAAGCTCGAACCCGGAATGAAAGGAATGTTCTCGGGCGTCAGGACAATCGGGCTTTTGCTGCTGCTCAGGGTGAGCTTGCCGCCGCCGATGTGCAGCGCCGTCTCCATGACAAGCCGCCCTTTGAAGAGATAGCGGTTGCGCAGGCGCAGCCGGCGCATGAGATCCTTTCGATAGAGATCGTGATCGACTGCCATTATCGCTCTCTCCTAGAGAAACCTTCTTTCTTCTCTTCCTTCTGCTGCTCTTGCTCCCCCAGCAAGCGGCTGTTTTCTGCCACCAAATGCTGAATGAATTCGGCCATCAACTGCGCCATCAGCTCCTCAGTCTGAGCGCGCCTGGCCTGTACCCCTCCCTGGTCATCGAGCAGGTGGAACTCAGCTTTCAGGCGATTCTTCTGCATAGATTCCATGTATTTCTTCAGATTCTGGTAAAAAATTTCTATATTTCTTTTACTGGCGGACCAGTTACGCTCGGTCTGATGGGTGACGAAGTCACGCAGCGCCTGGTAGTTGAGGGCCAGCGAGATGGCGTGCAGGCCATTGATCTGGCTATTGGGCAGAGGCTCGCAGTCTTCTTCGTCCAGCAACTGGCGTATGAGGCTCACAGCTTCTGGATAGAGCACCTCGTCGCTCAGTAGGGCAATCCTGTTAAGCTGTTCCTCTGAGAGCACGGGCTACTACCTCCTTCGCTCCGTAAAGGCCTCTAGCTCCTTGTGGCCCTTCATCATCGAGCAAAACTCATAGTAGGCTACCATCGAGTGGATAAACTGGCGCATCAAGGAGAGATGGACACGTCGACGGAGTTGCCGGTCCTCCTCAGTTTTCTCGCCGATGCCCAGCTCCTGGCAGACTCTGTCAGCACGCGCGGCCAGATCCTGCTCCAGGACGCGCAGCAAACGCTCGCCGAAACCTGTTTGAGGATCAAGCTGATCATCACTGCATGGCAGGCGCCACTCTTTCATAGTTAAGCGCCCAATCTGCTTCTTGACATAGTCCAGGACATCGCTGCGCTTGAGCGTTCCATTGACGATGGCCTCCAGCCCGGTCATCTGCGAGCGGTGATCCTTTTTCAGAACGACCGCCGCATGGTATCCAAGGCGCTCGGCCAGCTCATAGAAGTCCGGTCTATCCGCTTCCTTACTCACGGCAATCACAATCTGAATCTCAGGGATCGGCTTGGGCTTTGTGCTCATGACTACAACACCTCAAAATGGAAAGGATCAGACACGCACACCCGACCGAAACCCTCGTTGCGACGGCGACCGATGCCCTCCTCTTCCAGGCGGAAGAGGGCTTCAATCAGCCGATCAAGGCCGGCGCCGCTGCGCTCCCAGTAAGCGAAGAGGAAGACGGAGCCACGCTCAATGGCATACTCAGCGGCGCGTGGCAGCCCCCAGAGATCGTTCCAACCCGTTACTCGACGCAGCGCTGCCGCCGTGTGAAGACAGCGCAGATCATCGCTGGTGAAAGGCGGGCCGAGCAGCTCCGCCAGAGCGGTCTCATCGATGCGCCCGCGATAGCGCAGGAACTGATCGCAGAGGATGGTCGGCGAATAGAGCGTAAGGGCAAAGTAGAAAGGCTTCTGGTCGTTGCATAGCTCATGACTGGCCAGGTAGTCCTTCAGCTTGCGATCGAAGGTCAGCAGGCGCTCACGGAAACGAGCCAAAGAGGTCGCTGCATCTTGCAGAGGAGTCAGCGTCAGCTCAACTGCGCCGAGGCCGCGTGTGCGCCCCGTTCCAATGCGCACCAGACCCGAGTGGCCCACCTCCTCGATAAAGCGCTGGAGCAAAGGGGCCTCTTCGTCGGAGGCTTTCACCAGTCCCCAGAAGCAGGTTCCCTCGTCCAGAACCTCACGATTGTAAAGGATCTCTTCCTGTACAGTTCCTCGCAAGCGGTCGATGCCAGTATGAGTCTGTAGGTGCCGCCGCCCGCGATAATCGGCCAGATGAAAGGCCCCGTTGTGTCGCGCATAACAACCGGTAATGCTCTGCATCGAGGCACTGCAGTCCTTACTAGGACAGGAGTGCAGCTTTTTAAGCGCCTTGATCGCTTGCGATTCATTGCCGGGCTGCAGAGCAAAGACAGCCCAGGCAAACAGTGTATCGCTCACGCCGTGCCCGTTCTCGTCCGCTTCCTGACCGCTATCGCTTTTAAAGCCTGGGTGCCGTTTGCAGCTTTGGGCCGTGCGCGGCAGCGGATAGACAGGGCTGAGTGCTATCTCTTGCTGGGACTTATTTTTCTTCTCTCCATCCGAGACCAGAGGAGCGAGCAACAGGTCGGGAAATTGTACGCGCCCGCTGAGAAAGAGGCGACTGAATTCGTCACGCTGGGTCGGATAGAGCAGACGGTGCAGACCAGCCAGGCTACCAGCCAGGCTCGTGCCAGGCAGGTAGTCCAGGCAACCAAAGCCAGAGGGGGCATGATCAGCGCGAATGGCCAGCGGCGCGCGGGCTTGCAGCAGCAGGGTGAAAGCGTTCATTCTTCATCCTCCTGCGCCGTCGAATAGTACATCAGCTCGTCGAGACGCGCCAGCCAGCCGCGCCATTCTTCGGGAGGATACTCCTCACCGTTGATTTCCAGACGCAGCACGTCGCAGTGACAACGCCCCTTTCCCGTTGACTTGTTGGCTCCGAGCTGCTCGACCAGATGCAGGCCCGCGAGCAAGAGCAGCAGCGAGTAAGTCGGGCTACGCGGCTCCTCATCAAGAGGCAGGCAGGTCAGCCAGCCGCGAATGGTGCCGGAGAAAGTTAGATGGCGCCGACCAAACTCGCTGGTGTAGAGGGCACCAGGGACCGCCGTGCGCGTAAGGCGCCGCAGGCGGACCTGCGTATAGGGGGTTACCAGGGCTTCGGGAGACTCTTGCAGTCCTTCCGCCGTGGATGCTGTCCCTGCAGTCGGAGCCGTCTCCGCGGTCGTCAAGAGGCGAGCGTTGTCAAAGAAGAGCGTTCCGGGCAGCATCTGCGAGCCGAAGATACGTGTGATCATGCTGACGCGTGACCCGAGGCCGCGCAGGGCCAGCTCATCATCGTGCGGAGTAGCCATGAGCTGGTACATTTCAGCCAGCTCTTCGTAGGTGCGGGCCAGTTGCTCGCAGCGTTCGCGGACGGCCCCCTTAAAGGTAGCCCCGGGTACGTAGAGCCAGCCCTGCTGATCACGCGCTACTGTACGATCGACCAATCCCCGGCGGAAGCCAGTCCCAAAATGGAAGGGAGTAAGGAAGGTTAAGCTGTAATCGATCGACAGGCGGTCAGTCCTCGCTTTCACGCTCGCCCTCCTCTGCTGCCACAAAATCGTAGAGTTCGACCAGGTCGAGCAGCGGCGTCAGGTAGATCTCTCGCCCCGACTGACCCTGGTCTTGAAGCCGCGACCAGGGGAAAATGACACGCGGGAAACCCTGGAAGAGACTAGCGTTTTCTATCGACTGGTCCCCGCGCAGGAGATAGCGCTGACTGAAGTCATAGAGCCGTTTCAGCAGAAACTCGCGCTCTCTGTCGCGGCAGCCCTGTAGGGCCGCCAGGGCCTCGGGAACGGTGCTGGTCCGGTTCATTTTGAGCACGGCCTCGCGTAGCTGATGCAACTTGGAGCGCGGAAAACCCAGGCGCTTCGCTTCGCGAATGGCTTGTAGCAGATCCTCCAGCGCGGGGAGCCGATAGGGGCGTAGCGTGGCACGGAATTCAGTGTCGGCCTCACGCTTGCAGTAGACGGTCTTGTAGAGATAGTCAAATTCATGGGTACCGGCGCCAGCTACGACCAGGAAATTGATGCGCGTGTCGTCGCCATCTCCGGCGTCACGCCACTGGTCCACCCGGGCCTGCTTCTTAGCGAACCTGAGCGCATTCTCCGCCAGATCGTGCATCAGGCCGAAAGGATACTTCAATGGGGCAAAAACTACCCCCACTGAGAGTGTGCCCTGCTGCTTACCTGCCTTTTCACGGAAGACACGGGCCACCTCCAGCGCCACGTTAAGGGCACGATCACCGCTGGTCAGCAGCATCAGGTCGTCGCCGCCAAGCAAGAGCACATCGAAGGGAAAGAAATAGTCGCCCTTTGGCTGAGCTTCTTGTCTTGCCTGACCATTCTCCTCCCCGTTGTCCTCCTCATCCAACAGGCCCTTCACGGGGACCGGCTTGAGGTGTTCAGCGACTGCGCTCGCCAGGGCCTCGTAGATGGCATCGTCGATATCGCTGGCGAATTCTTCGATTTGTTTGAGGGTCGAGAGCTTTTCAATCCTGCTGCCCATACCGTTGCCATCGGCGTAGATCAGGCCGAGATAGTCTCTGACACTACCACTACCTCGACCACTGCTGGCAACGGCGCGCAAGGTATCGATATCACGTGGGCGCTCCGGTTTGCACGGCTGGCCAGCTTCCTGGAAGTAATCAAGCGGCAGCAACTCGATCAGCTTCTTCCAAAGCACCGCTTGCTTTGCGCCATGAGCAGAGTCCAGCGCCTTGCCACTCAATTTGGCATCCACCAAGCCGTCAATACTTTTCTTGATCTGAGCATCCTCTCTTCTCTTCTGAAGGCAGACAGGGCAGTAACGCTGCTCTTCCCCCCGAGGCTCTCTCCAGGGGCTTTGCCCGGCAGCATATGCAAGGCCGCAGGAGTCGCAGAGCTGGAGCAGCGGATGAGACGGCAAGGCCACGATGGCCGGTGGGCAATCCTTGGCGCGGCGCAGCTTGTAGCGCAGCAGGTCAAGCTGCTGGAGCAGGTTAGCCTGCCAGAGATCAGGCTCAGCCAACTCCGCTGGCAGCCGCTGCACAGCGCCCGTGACAGTAGCCCCACCCTGGGTTTCTTCGCGGTATCTGGCCTGGACTCGTCTCACGAATTCTTCTGATTTGTCCTCAGCCAGCAAGAAGAGGCCCGAGCCGCCATTGGCATAGACCACCCGCGCGTTGGGATCGAGATCCCTGGCGATGGCTCCCATGATCTCACGGTTGAGTCGGTCGAGGATAGAGCTGGCACCCCGGATCTCTCTCAGACGATCGGTGCTGAAGACGTAGTTTTTGATACGATCGGTGTCGAGCGCTACCAGAGCATAGGCCACAGCTGCACTACCTCCTTCTGATGTCTACAGCGCTCTCTAGCTGCCCTACCCGGCAGACAATAGGAGTATAGCATAGTTATAGCCCTCCCACTTCAAAGGGGTATATGATTTTCTTCATAAATTTTTATGAATTTCACTAATACACCTATCAACCAACTACGTTACCCTGAATAGGATCACTATTTTTTACTAAAAAATCTCGCCACTTTTTCAACCCCTACGACGTGTAAATATACCTTACATATGAAAATCTGGCAATCTATCGTTACACAAGTGACCAGCAATACCTATGCGGAAGCATGAGCGAGTTATGGCTAGAGAGTAAAAGGTGTCCTCTCTCATAAGGGCAGTAACGAGCCGGAGAATTTCACCCCTGCTCCATTCTCACCTTCCCCGAGGGGGCAAAGTACGCTATCATATCAAGGCAGCCGGGAACAGCAGAGGACAACGGGGGTACCTCAGCCAGCCGCCATCGGCACTAGCAGGACCAGCCGGGCCGGGCCTGGCCGGACCGAGAGCCTATGAACCAGCCAGAGAGAACACACAACAGCCATCCTCACAGACAGTACGAACGGAGAAAACCACATGAGGCATAGAGAGCATCGAGAGCGCAGCAGCCCAACAAGCATAGCGATGGCCTTGCTCATCTCCCTCGCACGCCACTTCTCCCTTAAGCGCCTGCTCCTACGCACCGTGGGGGCCATCCTCAGCGCCCAGGCCATCACCCTGATCATCCTGCAAGTTATCTCGCGTCAGCGCAAGCGCTACCTTCCCCAGGGCGGCTTCCCACACACGCGCTTTGCTGAGGTCACCATCGGACAGGACCACCTGCAGCTCTACGACTACGGGCGCGACCTCTACGACGATATGCTCGCCGCCATCGACTCCGCTCAAGAAACCATTTATCTGGAATCATATATCTGGAAAGACGACAGCGTTGGCCGCGCCTTTAAAGAACACCTCATTCGCAAAGCCGAAGAAGGCGTTGCCGTCTACGTCATCTTCGACTGGTTCGCCAACCTGGTTGTCCCGCGCAAATTCAAAATCTTCCCTCCCACCATTCATGTGCTCCAGTACCAGGCGTTCCGCTACCCCTGGCATCTTTTCGATCCGCGACGCTATGCTCTCGACCATCGCAAACTACTCGTCGTCGACGGCAAAATCGGCTTCATCGGCGGCTACAACATCGGCGAAACCTACGCCACCAGCTGGCGCGACACCCACCTGCGCATCCGCGGGCCAGCCGCCGCCGACCTGGCCCAGTCCTTCGTCGACTTCTGGAACCAGCACGTACCCGCCTATGAACGCATCACCAGGCGCCACCCGCGCTGCTTCAACCCGCTCATCAACGTGCGCGGCACCAGCGCCATGCGCCTCATGTTCCCCATCCGCGACATGTACATCGAGGCCATCGACCGCGCCCAGCAGTTTATTTACCTCACTAACGCCTACTTTGTTCCCGATTCCATTCTGCTCGACGCCCTCAAGGCTGCCGCCCGGCGTGGCGTCGACGTCGAGATTCTCGTCCCCTGGATGTCCAACCACATCATCGCCGACTGGCTCTCGCGCAGCCACTTCAGCGAATGCCTCAAGGCCGGCATCCGCATCTTCGGCTATCGCCACATGCTCCACGCCAAAACCTGCACCATCGATGGCGAATGGGCAACCATCGGCACCGCCAACCTCGACCGCCTCAGCTCGATCGGCAACTACGAGATCAACGTGGAGATCTACAACGGCGACCTGGCCCGTCAGATGGAGGTCCTTTTCAAGTACGATAAGACCAATGCCTTCGAGCTGCGCCTCGAAGACTGGGAGCAGCGGCCCTGGTATGTGCGCCTCAGCGAGTGGCTCCTGACCCCACTGCGCTTCTTGACATGACTCTCCCACCCGCCACAGTTTTCCTGCCAGCAAGCAAAAAGAGAGCGCGCCCCGGCTGAGTCACTGGCAGCCTGCATCATCTGCCAGACTCAGCCGGGGCGCGCCCCTGCTCTCCACCGTCTGCTCATCAGTCTCTAGAGAAGCTGCCCCACCGCTGCCACGAATTCCTCGGTGGTCGCCCTGCCCCCCTGATCAGGAGGCAGCACCTGCCCGCGCCGATAGACCTCAGCAACGGCCTTCCTCAAGCGCCGCGCCTGCTCTCCATAGCCAAGATAGTCCAGCAACATGGCCCCAGAGAGCAGCATGGCCGTCGGGTTAATCACCCCCTTGCCAGCCAGATCCGGTGCGGAACCGTGCACCGGCTCAAAATAGGCATAGGCGGGACCATAGCAGCCACTTGGTGCCAGACCAAGCCCTCCAATGCAGCCAGCGGCCATATCGGCCAGAATGTCGCCGTGCTCATTCGAGAGCACAACCACATCGAGGCTCTCAGGCACCGCTACCATGCGCCGCGCCAGATCATCAATCAGGAACTCCTGATACTCCAGCTCTCCATAGCGATGCACCGTCTCGCGCACTATCTCGCGAAAGCGCCCATCGGTGCGCGGCTGAATCGAATACTTGGCGCCGAGCGTCACCCGTCCCGGATAGCCCTGAGCCTTGCGCTCCAGGGCCAGCTCACAGGCAGCCTGCGCCACATAGGCCATTTGCTCATCGGTGCAGATGCGCACCGCATAGGCCCCCTGACGGTCCACCGGCGGCGGCTGCCACCAGCTGCGGCTGCTCGCCAGGGCCGCCAGTTCGGCCAGGTCTCCTTCGCGCGGTGGATACATCCCCTCCAGATTGTCGCGCACAATGACAAAATCGAAATGCTCCGGCTCGCGCATCGGACTGCGATAGCCCGGCTGCCAGCACACCGGACGAATGTTGACGCGCGTATCTTTGCCCCAGCGCAGATACCAGAGCACAGGCCGGCTTGGTCCGCCACTGGCCCCAAAGAGCGTGCACACCGCCCTGTCGATCAGCTCCTGCGTCTCCTGCGGAAAGGCCGCTCCGTAGCGCTCCTCGGCCTCACGCCCACTGCTCCCTCTGACAAAGCGCAACTCCGGCACCAGGCGCCGCAAGACCTCCACGGTGGGCCAGACTACTTCGGGCGCGGCGTCATCGCCGGCAACGACGCAGATCAGCGCCGGCTCGTCCTGAACCAGTTCCCGCCGAAAGATGGCCGCGCTCATCGCAGCGTGCCCTCACGCCGGATGTATTCGATGATGCCCCCAGCCTCCACAATGCGCGCAATAAAGGGCGGTAGCGGCTGCGCCTGAAAGCGCTGGCCGGTGGTCAGGTTGGTAATCAGACCCTGCTCCAGCTCGACTTCGGCCTCTTGCCCATCCTCACTATTGAGCACAGCCTCCTCGCAGATCAGGACAGGCAGCCCGATGTTAATGGCATTGCGGTAGAAAATGCGAGCAAAGCTACGGGCAATCACCGCCTTGACGCCGCTGGCTTGAATGGCCGCCGGGGCATGCTCGCGCGAGGAGCCACAGCCAAAATTGTGGCCGGCCACAATGATGTCGCCCGGGCGCACCTGCTGGGCAAACTCCGGCAGAATCTCACAGAGACAGTACTTCGCCAGCTGCGCACGGTCGGTCGTGACATTGTAACGCCCCGGAATGATGACATCGGTATTGATATTATCACCGAGCTTCCAGATACGTCCCATGCTCTTGATCGCTCCTTCTCTCACTCTCAATCTACAGTCGTTGCTCTACTGGACAGAGCATCTGCCCTCTCGTCTCCTTTTGCTCACCAGCACCTGCTCACACACTCAAGCAAGGAACTGGCGCGGATCGGTGATATGCCCGGTGATGGCCGTTGCCGCCACCGTGGCCGGACTGCCTAGATAGATCTCGGCAGTGGGATCGCCCATGCGCCCGGTGAAATTGCGATTCATCGTCGTCAGGGCACGCTCGCCGGGACCAAGCACACCGAAGTGTCTACCAATGCAGGGGCCACAGCCCGGCGTCCCGACCGAGGCCCCAGCCTGGATAAAGGTTTCAATGTAGCCCAGGCGCAGCGCCTCCAGATAGACCTCCCGCGAGGCTGGAATAACGACCATGCGCGTAGTAGGATGAATGGTGCGCCCGCGCAAGATCGAGGCCGCGATCGCCAGATCGTCCAGCCGGCCATTGGTACAGGTGCCCAGGAAAACCTGATCGATCTGAATGTGCTCGACCTGCTCAACCGGGACCACGTTGTTGACATCCGGCGGGCAGGCCACCAGCGGTGACAACTCTGAGACATCGACTTCGACCACACGCTCGTAGCGCGGATTCTGCGGCTGCAGCATCGGATAGCTACGATTGACACGCCCACGCAGCCAAGCCTCGGTGGTGGCATCGGGCGCGACCAGACCGGTCTTGGCTCCCATCTCGATGGCCATGTTGCAGAGCGTGAAGCGCTCGCTGACCGAAAGAGCTTCGACAAGCGGGCCGCTATACTCCAGGGCGCGGTAGTTGGCCCCATCCACACCAATACGCCGCACCAGCTCCAGCGTCACATCTTTGACATAGACGCCGGGTTGCAACTGCCCCGTCAGGCGCACATTGATGGTCTCGGGGACGCGGAACCAACTGCGCCCTGTAGCATAGGCTACGCCAATATCGGTCGACCCCATGCCGGTGGCGAAGGCTCCGAGGGCGCCATAGGTGCAGGTGTGGCTGTCAGCCCCAACGATAATCTCGCCCGGTGCCACAAAGCCACGCTCCGGCATCACCTGATGACAAATGCCCTCTTGCAGGATCTGGATGCCCTGCTCACGGGCAAAGCCGCGGATATCTCGCTGGAGAGTAGCCGCCGCCACGGTGGCCGCCGGGACAATGTGATCAAACACGATGTGCGCACGTGCGGGATCAAAGACGTGCCCGCCGCGCTCGCCCGTCAGTTTGCGAAAGGCTTGAATGGCCAGCGGCGAGGTCGTGTCATGGCTCATGACGTGATCAACGTCGACGATCACAATCTCGCCAGCGTTCACTGGCCGGCCCAGTTTATAGCTAAAGATCTCTTCGGCTAGCGTTCCCATGCGGTACTCCTTTGCTGCTCATACCAGGATTGAATAAAAGCGTCAACGGCCTCTGACGAGAGCGGCCCCTCCTCAGCTCGCATTTTCAGCGACCAGGTCAGCTCACGCACTTCCTCATCGTTCAGCTGCAGCCCCAGCTCCGCAGCTCGATGAGCGACAGCATGGCTGCCCGTGAAGCGCGAACCCAGGTCTACCCGGCGCTCCAGGCCAAAGTCCGCCGGATTCAGGATCTCATAGGCCCGCGGATTGTTGAGAATGGCCCGCGTGTGCACACCCGCGCGATGAGTGAAGGCGTACGGCGCTGTAATCGGATTATTGAAAGGGATAGGGAGATGAAGACATTGAGCAACATAATCATCGAGAGGCGCTAACTGCCTTAAATCGCGCTGCTGCAGCGTCTCAGGATAATGCAGGTAGAGCTGCGCCACCAGGCCACTCAGTGAAGCAATGCCATTGCGCTCGCCGATGCCCAGTACAGTCACATCCAGACAATCCGCACCGGCTTCATAGGCGGCAACGGTATTGGCAATGGCGCAGCCGCTATCGTTGTGCCCATGAAACTCGATCCCAACCTGGGGATAGCGCTCGGCACAGAGGCGAATGATGCGCTCGACCTGGCGCGGCGTGGCAATGCCCACCGAATCGGGCAGGCCGATGCGCTCCACCCCAGCCTCCACTACGGCATCAAAGACGGTCAACAGGTCGACCAGATCACTGCGGAAGGCATCCTCAGCCGAGAAACGCACATAGCGCCCCGCCTCCCGAATGCGCTGGATCAGCGGCACGGCATCGGCGATAATCCTCTCGATGCGCTTACCATGACTATAAGAGCGCAACTCGGGTGAGGTGCCATAGAAGAGGTTGACGCCGGCCACCGGGGTTGCCAGAGCTGCCTCGACATCCGCCTCAACACAGCGCACATGGGTCACGATGCGCGCCCGCAGCCCCAGGGCGCAGAGATGCTCGATGGCTTCGCGGATGCGCGGCGCCGAGATCGGCGAGGGTACCTCAATGAAATCGACGCCGAAGGCATCCAGCATACGAGCAATAGCAATCTGCTGCTCCAGATTGAAGAAAGCGCCGGCGAACTGCTCGCCTTCTCTGAGCGTCGTATCGAGAATGTGCAGCGCTCGTCTCATCGCTCCTCGTCCTCCTCTCCGCCTGCCACCTCCTGAGCCAGGCTTGTCAGCACGCGCTCCAGGATGGCAATGGCCTCCATATATTCCTCCACAGCAAGGTGTTCCCCGGGTGTATGATCCAGGCGCGCGTCGCCCGGACCATAGGCCACAATCTCAGGTCCCCAGGCCGGCCCCACGACGTTCATATCCGAAGTGCCGGTCTTGACTTTAAAGGCAGGCTGGATTCCCATTGCCCTCATGGCCTGCACAAAGGCGCGCACCAGCCTGGTCGTGCGCGGTGCCTGAAAGGCAGCTTCTTCGCCACTGAATTCTAATGCTAGATCTGACTCTTCTGCCCAGTGCTGCAGTTCCTCACGCAGCGCCTGCGCTGAGCAGGCCAGCGGCAGACGATAGCCAATGCGCAGCGTCGCCCACTCATGGAGACCATCCTGTTCACTCTCGATGCTGCGCAGCACCGGCTGCAGCGACGCAAAAGGTGAGCTGCCACCATGCAGACGGTTCCACTCCTCTGCATGCTGCCTGACCCGCTCCCAGAAGGCCGCGGCTGCCTCCGCCGCCGTCTGGCGTGGCCCAGCGCTGTGACCACAGGGACGTACCACTCGCCCGTCAACAAGCAGTCGCCCTTTGTAGCCGAGCGTCACCGCCCGGCTGCCGCTTGGTTCGCCGATCATGCACGCATAGGGACGATAGCGCTCTACGACGGCACGCGCTCCACGCGAGGTGGCCGCCTCCTCTTCGACAGCCCCAATGACCACAATAGGACGCTGCAGATGGCGACGCCCCACCAGGCGCGCTGCCGCCGCCAGGAAAGCCGCCAGCGGCCCCTTGGCATCCACGGCCCCACGTCCGTAAAGTCTGCCCTCGCGGAAAGCCACCGGGATCGCCCCGGGCACGGTATCCATATGCCCCAGCAGCACCAGCGGCGCTCGTCGGGCGGCTTCCGCGGCCACAGGTACCGTGGCGATCAGGTTGCCGACCTCGTCAATGGCAGTTTGTAGTCCGAGGCGTGGCAGATATTCGGCCAGCCAGGTCGCAAGGACACGCTCCTGACCCGAGAGACTGGGAATGCTGACCATACGATAGAGCAGCTCAATCTCAGCAGCCTGTTCAGCGGCTGCCCCTTCCCCTGCCGAGGCCGTCTGCGCGTGCGCAGGACGAGGCTCTGCCGTCGCTGCCGGCTGGCCGGCTTGCAATACCTCTGCCAGGCAGTCGAGCGCCTGGTCAAGCTGCTCCTCGCTGATGACTAGCGGCGGCAGCAAGCGGATGACGTTGGGACCTGCGGGCAGGGCCAGCACGCCGCGCTCTAGCAGCGCTTCGAGATAGGGTTGCACGCGCGTGCGCAGTTCGACGCCGAGCAGCAGGCCCAGGCCACGCACCTCGCGAATCAGCGGCGACTGCAGTGCCCTCAGACGCTCCAGAGCATGCTGACCGAGGCGCGCGGCTCTCTCAGCCAGTTCCTCGCGCTCGATGATGTCCAGCGTCTCCAGGGCCGCAGCACAGACCAACGGATTGCCGCCGAAGGTGCTGCCATGCGTGCCCGGCGTCAGCCGCCCGCTGGCAATTACACGCTCACCAAGTGCCACTACTCCCATCGGCAACCCTCCGGCGATTCCTTTAGCCAGACAGAGCAGGTCGGGCTGCAGCCCATAATGCTCGCAGGCCAGGAAGCGCCCCGTGCGTCCGCAGCCAGTCTGTACCTCGTCGACGATCAGCAAGATTCCACGCTCCTGGCAGAGCCTGGCCAGCTCACGCACGTAGGTCGCATCGGCCACATGGACCCCGCCTTCTCCCTGGACCAGCTCAATGAGAACCGCTGCTGTCTGATCGTCGATCGCTCGCTCCAGAGCCGCCAGGTCGTTGTAGCGCACATGCCTGATCTCTGGTACCAGAGGAGCAAATGGCTCGCGATAGCTGCGTTCCCAGGTGGCCGAGAGCGCGCCGAACGTGCGTCCGTGAAAGCCACGCAGAGTGGCAATGATGCCCGGTCGTCCGGTCGCCAGACGAGCAAACTTGATCGCTCCTTCGACCGCTTCAGCCCCACTGTTGCAGAGAAAGAAACGCTGCAATCCGGACGGCATGAGCTGCGCCAGACGCTCTAGCAGACGCGCCCGCACATCGTTGTAGACACTCTCGGGGCAGGTAATCAGGCGCTGCGCCTGGGCCGCCAGCGCTGCGGCAATCTCCGCCCGCCCATGTCCGATGTTTGCCACTCCATGCCCGGCGGCGCAGTCAATGTAGCAGCGTCCCCGCGCATCCCAGAGCAGCGCCCCCTCGCCGCGCACGATCTCCACTGGCCGCTTGTTGTAGACGCCGCTGGTGTGAAGGCGCTCCAGATCCATCAGCGTCTCGAAGGCCGCCGCTGGTTCGCTGAGTATGCTCATCGCCGCACCTCCCCCGAGAGCGCCGGCTGCTGATAAACTGGGGACGCCTCAGCCTCACAGGAGCTGGAAGCGGCAATGACTGTCCCAGCACCCGCCAGAACCGCCGCCAGCGAGCCAGAGCCAATGCAGACGCGGCGCACTCCACCAGCCAGGGCCTCCTGAGCGCCGAGCAACTTCTTACGCATGCGCCCCTGAGCGTAGGAGAGATAGCGCTCCAGCTCGTGGGCCACGATCGTGGGCACCACACTGCGCGGATCGGCCAGATCGCGCAGCAACCCCGGCACGTTAGTGAGAATGGCCAGCGTCTCCGCCCCCAAGGCTGCCGCGACCGCCGCCGCCACCCGGTCCCCGTCAACATTCAAGCGCTCTCCCTCCAGACCCAGGGCCAGCGGCGCTACTACCGGTGTATAGCCCGCCTCCAGGAGCAGGCGCAGCAACGGGGCATTGACTTGCTCGATCTGCCCACTGTAGTCATCGCGCACCACACGCACGCGGCCATCCGGCATCACCGCCCGCAGGGCCGTCTTGCGCCGCGCTCGCAGTAGCTGACCATCAACGCCAGCCAGCCCCACAGCATTGACACCGCAGCGCTGCAGGAGCGCCACCAGTTCCGTGTTGATCTGACCAGCTACTGCCATCGCATAAATACGCAAGGTCTCGGCATCGGTATAGCGACTGGTCATTCCATTGGGAGCCGTGAGAACCTGCATGGGGTGGCCCAGGCGCTCGCTCAGCTCATTCGTGAGCTGGGAGCCGCCATGTACCACCACTACCCGCTCGCCCTCCCTCACCAGGCGCGCAATCTCCTCAACAACCGGCGTCGCATCAATCCCGGCCCCACCGCCAATCTTGACAACGAGAGTCATGGCCCGTGCCTCCTCTTCTCTTGCTCTCCTGACCGAACCGAACCGAACAGAACAGCACTCAGATCAGATCGGATGCAGCCCTGGGAAGGTCAGCCCCAGGGTTTCATCCCAGCCAAAGCGACAGTTGAGCGCCTGCACGGCGTTGCCGGCGGCCCCTTTCACCAGGTTGTCCAGCGCGGCCATGACCACCAGGCGGCGCTGGTCCGTGTCGAGTTCAAAGCCTATGTCACAGTAGTTGCTGCCAGCCAGAATCTTCGGCTCTGGATAGCGGTAGACACCGCTTCGCTCTTTGACCAGGCGAATAAACGGCTCCTCACGATAGGCCTCGCGATAGAGGCGCCAGATCACCTTCTCATCGAGGTCAGTGTTCAAGAAGACCTGGGCAGTGACCAGCACGCCACGCACCAGCTCCACCGCGGTCGCCGAAAAGGCCAGCGTCTGCCGCCAGGAGCCACCCACGCCAGCCAGAGCGCCTAGCTCCTGGATCAGCTCGGCACTATGGCGGTGACCGGTCGGCTGGAACGAGCGGACCGCCCCGCTGCGGTCGGGATGATGGCTTCCCGGCCCCGGCGTAGCGCCCGCCGCCGAGGAGCCAACTTTCGCATCGACTACCAGGGGCAGCCCCTGGTCAACAAGGCCAGCCCGATAGAGCGGAGCCAGACCGAGGATGGCCGCCGTGGCCATGCAGCCCGTTCCGCTGATGAGGGCCGCCTCGCGTAGTTCCTGCCGATGCAGCTCGGGCAGCCCATAGACAGCCTGGGCCAGCAGCTCCGGCTGCGGATGCTCCTTTCCATACCAGCGCAGATAGAGGTCCGGCGAGCGCAGGCGAAAATCTGCCGAGAGATCAATGACTACTGGCGCCAGATTGCGGTAACGCTCGATAGCCTGCATCGCCGTTCCATGCGGCATGCAGAGAAAGATCACGTCACAAGTCGACAGGTCATCATAATGGCAGAGACGAAGGCCGCAGAGTTTGCGCAGATTGGGATGCAGGCTATGCACATACTGGCCAGCGTGACTGCTGGAAGCCACCTGGGCAATCTCCACCTGGGGATGGAAAAGCAGTAGACGCAGCAGCTCGCCCGCTGTGTAGCCCGAGCCGCCCACGATCGCTACGCGCACCTGACTCATCGCTCCGCTCCTTGCAGCACGCATTGCTCGATGTAGTCCAGCATCGCGCCAGGAATGTCGACCCCGGTGGGAGCGATGCTATTGCGGAATTCCATTGTGGCATTGATTTCGTTAACCAGCAGACCACGCTCTTCGTCTTCCAGGAGATCAATGGCCAGGATGCCACCGCCAACCGCCTGCGCCGCACGGACACAGAGGGCATCAAGCTCGGGAGTAACTGGGCAATTGCTGGCCTGCGCCCCGCGGGCCGTGTTCGTGATCCAGTGCTCGCTTGTGCGATAGATCGCGCATATTGTGTGCTCTCCTACAACAAAAGCTCGAATATCGCGTTGCGGCTTCTGTATATATTCCTGGATATAGTGCAGGTGATGCTGATAGGAGCCTAGCGTCTCGCGGTGCTCCAGCACAGCCTCAGCAGCGTCGCGGTCATTGACGCGCGCGAGCAGCCGCCCCCAGGAACCGGTGGTTGGCTTGATGACCGCAGGATAGCCCAGGGCCTCAATGCCGCGCAGAGCGCTCTCGGCACTACAGGCCAGGAGCGTACGCGGCGTAGGAATGCCGGCGCGCAGCAAGGCCAGGGTGGTTTGCAGCTTATCGTTACAAAGAGCTGTTGTTGCTGGACGATTGAAGACGTGCACTCCCCAACTCTCCAGAACCTGAGCCACTGCCAGGCCGTGGGACTGGCTCACGCTGCGACACAGCACGGCATCGTAGGAGCGCCAGCGCTCATCGGGACGCGCCAGATCGAGAAGCAGCTCGCCATCGTTGAGCAGGTCAAAGGCGATGTTGCGCTGGCGCATAGCCTCGATGAGCAGCTTCTCCTCAACGCGGATGCGCGAGGTCAGAATTGCCAGCCTCATGCTCTATTCACCCCAATCCTCTTCAACACGCGGGGCCAGCGCCACCGCTGGCTGCTCCAGGTTGGTTACCTCCAGCTCAGCATTACAATCGGGACAATAGACGATTTCGCCGACAAGTCTATTCTGCAGATCAATTTCGGCCTCACACTCTGGACAGAGGGCCACCAGTTTGCTCATGACGGTTCCTCCTGATTAGCAGCCTGATTGCAGGCCAGGGTCTTTCACCAGCTACAGCCAAACAAAAACGCTCTTCGCCCCTTCTCGCGAAGGACGAAGAGCGTCAGTAATCGCAATCGACAGCTCTCGCGGTACCACCTTCATTCGCCGGCACTCCTGCGCACCGGCCTCAGCGAGCACGCCAGCGTGCTCTTGCCCGTTAACGGGGGCCTCCGGCAGAGGTCTACTCTCGCCCGCCTCAGCGGACGGGACGATTTCTTCTCGCGGCTCCAGGGTCTTTCTCACGGCTCACGATAGACGAGCTTTCCACCAACCGCTCGCTCTCTGGCTATCGGAGGAACCGCTACCTGTCCCCTTCAGCGCCTTCTCTGACTGTGACCGTATCTGTTTGTTTGCTTGCTTGCTTGTTTACCTATCAGGCTCTCTTTAGAGAACCAGTAACCGGCGCGTGTGGCCCGGTCCCCGCTGGCCGGCTCTCACCAGGCTCTCACTCTGAGTCGCCTGCTTCTTTTCTGCTACTGCTGCTGTCCGTTTTCTCCGCGGGTCTGTGGTAAGCGGATGGCGTCATAGGTCATGGACTGCAGCAACAAAAAAACTCTTCATCCTCGAAAGGACGAAGAGCGCAACAGAGATGGCGGCTCTCGCGGTACCACCTTCATTCGCCGCTACCTCACGGCAGCGACCTCGGCGAGTGCAATCCCCTGATCTTCTTTCTTTCTTTCAATCCCTGGTTTCAATCCCTGGGTGAGCTTCTCCAGGAGCGAGACTGCACTCCTGCCCGTTAACGGGGGCCTCCGGCAGAGGTCTACTCTCGCCCGCCTCAGCGGACGGGACGATTTCTTCTCGCGGCTTCGGGACCTTCTTCACGACCTGCCAGCATACGAACTTTGCACCAACCGTTCGCTCTCTGAATGCGGCCTGGCCGCTACTCATCCCGCAACGCCTTTCGCTCTTAGAATGGGTTGCTTTTTTGGGATTTATACCATTTTTTGCCGCTGCTGTCAAGTCCCGGGGAAGACATTGGCCTGGAGCCACAGTTTTGGTTTTGGTCCCTGGCGCCCAGCCGGGTTGTTGCAACAGGAGATGCCACCTGGCACGTCCTATGTAATGAAGAGAGAGACAGAGGTGTGGGTGCTCACCAGTTCCTTCCTCTGCTGAGGGGAAGGACCAGGCACCCGGCTCCGTTGCCAATGAAAGAAGGAGGGCCAGGCCACTACATGAGCACTATGCTCCCCTGGTACTACTGGCCATGTGCGCCAGCTCAGCTGAGTCTCGCCCAGGGCGAGGTCCATATCTGGTGCGCCTCGCTGGCTCTGCCCACCGCCAGGATGGCAGAGCTGGCCACAGTTCTGACGCCTGCAGAACAGGAACACGCCGCTCGCTTTCGCTCGGCGCAGGCCCGCCAGCAGTTTATGGTAGCGCGGGCGATCCTGCGCCTCATCCTGAGCCGCTATCTTGGGTTGCTTCCACAGCAGTTGCGCCTGCGTACCAATCCCTGGGGAAAGCCAGAGCTAGATCCTGAGCCAGCTCGCCTTCAGCCGAGGCTGACATTCAATCTGTCGCACTCCGAAGCGCTCGCTCTCTATGCTGTGACAGGCGGACGGGCGATCGGCATCGACCTGGAGTATTTGCGCCCTCTGCCAGAGGCCGAGCTGGAGCAGCTCGCCGCCCGCTACTTTGCGCCCGCGGAATATCGGACGCTCCTCAGTCTGGCAGACGAGGAGAAGCTGCCAGCCTTTTTCCGCTGCTGGACCAGCAAAGAGGCCTATGTCAAGGCGCGCGGTCAGGGCCTTGCGCTGCCTTTGGATGCTTTTGAGGTGTCGCTGACTCCCGCATCTCCCGCCAGGCTGCTGGCCAGCACCGAAGAGCCAGATGCTCCTCAGCGCTGGTCGCTGCTGGCCATCGAGCCAGCACCGGCCTATACCGCTGCCCTGGCCGTCGAGGGCCATATCGAGCATGTAGCGTATTTCCGCTGGAACGATCAGGAGCCTTCTCTTTTCGCCACTTGACAAAGCAAGCGTCCAAGCTCATAATCCAGGCAGTGAGTCTATCACTAGTTGGCGGCGGCCTTCGCAGAGAGCAAGGAGGCACGGAACATGAAAGAGCATCACAGCGGTGAGCTGCCCCCATCAGAGGTATTGCGCAGCCAGGCTCTCAGTATCATCGAGGTGCGACCCGGTGATCCACGCCAGCAGGTGCTCACAGCTATCTTGACGCAAGAGAAGCTGGGGCGCAGACAGACGCTGCTGCTTCTGCCAGCCGACAATAAGGCTTTCTACCGCAAGGTTGATTTCGAAGGGTTGCGCGAGCTGCAGCGCAAGCTGCAGATGCAGCTTGTCATTATTGCTCAGCCCGGCTCGAAGGTGGCTAACTACGCTCGCCAACAAGGCTTTCCTGTCTTTTCCTCGCTGGAAGACTATGCCACCACAACTCGGCTCTATCAGCCTTCGCCAGGCGAGAGCGCTGCCGCCGCCGAGGAGCTGGCGCCCCCCCCCGCGCCCGCCAGAGGCACTGCCGAGGAGCCGCGTGCCGGCGCTCTGCCAGGCCCAGCTTCAGCAGCACCCGAGAGCGAGGCTCCCCCTACCGCAAGCAGTCTCCCCACTGCTCATGAGAGAACAGCCGGCACTCTCCTTCCTCTGGTGCCAGTGATGAGCGGTCGCCCCCCCTCTCTGTTGAGGCACCAGGCCCGTCCGTCCAGCAGCTTTCTTACTCGTAAACGTCTCTGGCTGCTGCTCGGCCTGGTCATTGGACTGCTCCTACTCATCAGCATCGCGCTGATCCCCCTGAGTCAGTTCTTCGGTGGGGCAGCCAGCGCCGCCAGCGTCACCATCGTTCCCCAAACGCGCCCTCTTCAGCAGATCTATACCCTGACCGGGCAACCGGGCGTCTCCGCTAACGCCGCTCGCCACCAGATCGGCGCACGCCTGCTGGCCTCATCCGAATTGCGCCAGAGCCGCCAGGTACCAGCCAGCGGGCACGGCGTGACCCCGGCAACGCGGGCCAAGGGTGTTCTGACTTTTTACAATGCTTTGCCTGTACCTCAACGTATTCCGAAAGGCACCATCCTGAGCGACCAAAGGGGCGTTCAGGTCATCACCGATCAGACAGCTTCGCTGCCAGCGGCTACACCTCCTGTGGAGTCCAGCGCGAACGTCCTCGCTCATGCTTTGCAGCCAGGCAGTCAAGGGAATCTCCCGGCCTTCGCCTTCCACACTGTTTCTTGCTGTAGCAGCGGCATCACCGTCCAAAATTCCCTGGCCTTTAGCGGCGGGGCCGATCCTCAGCCCTATACCTATGTACAACAAAGCGATATCGATCAGGCCAGCACGGCCCTCCAGATGAGCCTCATTGCAGCAGCCCAGCGCGATCTCCAGGCACGAGCGGCAGCTAATGAGCGCTTCGTCGGCGGAGCAGAGTGCCCGGCCTTGACGAGCGCCGACCATCAGGCAGGCGACCGGGTGTCAGAGGTGACAGTGACGGTGACTGTCGTCTGCAGCGGCGAGGTCTACGATCAGGTGGGGGCTCGCGTTCTAGCCGCCAGCCTGCTCGCTAACGATGCCGCGCGCAACCCAGGGCCAGGCTACAACCTGGCCGGCCAGATCGCCACGAACATCGTGTCGGCTACCCTCGATCCTCACCAGCAGGGTCTTATCACGCTGCGCGTGCAGGCCGCGGGCATCTGGGCCTACCGCCTCGACCCTCAAGAGCGCCAGCGACTGGCAAACCTGATTAAAGGGAAATCCAAAGATCAGGCGCTGGCTCTGCTCAGACAGCAGCCAGGGATTCAGAGTGTCTCGCTCGCTCTCAGCGGCAACGGGTCCCGCCTGCCGGATAATCCCGGCTCGATTAGCATCCACGTAGCCACGGTCGCCGGTCTGAAAGCCTCGCCACTGCCGACGATCTCCCCCTCCCCGGCTACGCGCCTGGCTCAGCCCGCTAGCAGGAGTACGCCCTCAGTGATTCCTTCTCCTCTTCCCAGGACCTCCGCTACAGCGATAACCCCTACTGTCCCTTAACTGGGGTCGGACTACCGGAACGGGACCATAACCAACGATCTTGCGTTTGACTGATTGCTACGCTCTGAACGGCTGCCAGGCCCTCGCCCCCTTCTGTCTTCTCTTGTTATCAGATTTCTATATATACATTGATCTGTCATAGCCCGTGTCCATACTGAGAGCAGAAAGGAAAGTGACGGATCAGCATATATGCTCGTTGCAATGGAGACGCACATCAGGAAAGGAGTGGACTTCTGTGAGTCGCATTATTGTTCAGAGCGAAAAGGTTATCTCTGGTAAGCCAGAAGATATCTACGCGATTCTAGCTGACTATAAGGGCCGTCATCCGCAGATTCTGCCAGCTAACTTCCAGGACTATCGGGTTGAGCAGGGCGCCCAGGGCGAGGGCACAGTGGTGAGCTTTCGTTTGCACGCTGGCGGACGGGAACGTCTCTACCGCATGCGGGTGAGCGAGCCAGTACGGGGCCAAACCCTGACAGAGAGTGATCTCAATTCCTCACTGATCACAACCTGGACGGTCACGCCGCTCGACGATGGGCAACGTACGCAGGTACGCATTGCCACAATGTGGGAAGGAGGCAGTGGCCTCGGCGGTTTCTTTGAGCGCCTCTTCGCTCCTTTGGGCTTGCGACGGATCTATAACCAGACCCTGGCTTCGCTGGCGGCTGTGGTCGAAGGTCGACCCGCAGAGGGGCGCCGCCCAAGCAGCCCAGTGCTCTTGCTACCGCTATTAGCGTTGCTCATCGCCCTACCTTTGTTGATTCGCCTGTTCCAGCAACGCCGCCGACGCTCGAAGCTGCCAGCGCGCGTTGTCCCCGCCAGTAAGTTGAAGGAAGCCCGCTCGCGGCTCCGTGAGGCTCGCCATCAGGCTGCCCGCGCGCTCCCTCGTTTGCGCTCGCTGCGGGCCTGAGTCGATCCGATGACCACCGTTGATCACCCTCAGTTGAGCAGGAGAGACGCCACCTGAGACGGTTGGCGTCTCCTCGGCTCTCTCCTTCTTTCGCCGCTCGCTGCTTGACAACCTTCTCCGAAGTCGTTATCCTCCAAAGCAGGGATAGATGCAGAAGATTACAAACAAGCTAGCCCTGATTAAAACGAAGACACGCTTCTGAAAGAGAAAAAGGCTCGCTTGCTTCCAGCAGCTATCTCCTTCCGCTGCCTGCCTGGTCCGCCAGAGTTGCTGCCATCGATTGAGGCACGAGACCAGGCGAGGCCTGTCCTGGCCGGCTCAGGCCCCTTTCGGACCTCGGGGCCTCGGCAGCGAGGAAAGGGCAGGCTGAGCAGGAGGAGCCAGGTTTTGGCTGAGCTGACCTGGTACTTGCGAGCGAGAGAGCAGTAGCCTGCTCTCCCCCGTTGGAGAGAAGAGACAGAGGATGGCTTTTGCGATGAGAGGGCAGTGGCCTGATGCGTATTGGGATCAGAGAGCCAGTCGTGGTCGTCTGCTGGTGCATCTGGTGCTGCTCATGGTGCTGCTACCGCTGCTGGTGGCGCTCCTTGGCAGATCGGCCTTGGGCGGCTTCGACTCGCTCGCCAGCGGCTGCACCGCGTTCTCCCTCTCTCCAGGGCGCACGCCGCCGCTCTATCTGGGCCTGGCGGCCTATCGCTTTGTGGATAAGCTGGCCTATCTGGAGATCGGCGATCGCGCCCTGGGTTTGTCCACCGCCGATCTTTTCGGAAACAATGCCGATTCTTCTCATTACCTGCGTGCCCTCCCTGGCGGTGGGCGTGTGCTTTTCGATGCGCTCGGCCCCGGCCTCTTGACCTTCGCCCGTATGCAGGAGGAGATCGGTGCACCCTGGCTGCTCTACCGCGATGGCGAGCTGCACAAGTTCTCAGCCAGCGATTTGGGCCAGCAACAACCTACCTCACCGCTGGCCAGCCTCTTTCCATATCCTTTCTCCCTAAATGTAGATGAGGACGAGGGCAGCAGTATTATTGCTCTGCCGCTTCCTTTTGCTCAACGCCTGACCCTGAGCACCACGCGCCCCAATGGCAATTTCTATGCGATCTATCGACGCTTTCCCTGGGGGAGCACGCCCCCGCAGTGTTCCGCCAGTATGACAGCGCGGCTGGCCAGCCTGCTGGTTAGTACTCACGCTACGGCGCTGCCTGAGACGGCCCCCTGGCAATGGAAGCGTGGGCAGCTGACCCTGCCGCCAGGGAAGCGTGTGACTTTTCTGACTCTACGGGGGCCTGCCCAGGTGCGGGAATTGACCTTTCGTGTGCCGCTGAGCGAGGCGGTCGCTTTTGGAAGGAGCTGGCTGTCGATCACCTGGGACGGTGAGCGGCAGCCCTCGGTGGTCGCTCCGGTGAAGTTCCTCGCTGGCGATGGCGCTGGCCTCTACCGACCCGTGGGCCGTCCTTTGGTCGCCAGCTGGTTGGCAACAATCCAGAGTGAGAGTAGTGGCAATCAGCGACTGATGGCCTTCCATCTTTATTGGCCGATGCCTTTTTCGCGCAGCGCTCGCCTTATGCTGCAGTCGTCCCAACGGCTGACCACCGTAGACTGGAGCGTGGCTTTTGAGCCTTTTCCCGATCCTCCCAGCTGGTGGGGGACCTTTCATGCTACCTATACCAGTGTGCCCCATCCGCCACAGGGCCAGGCCCTGACTTTGCTGGACGTCCACGGAAGTGGCAAGCTTGTGGGAACGGTGATTAATTTCTGGCGACCCGACGGGACGCTGGAAGGCAATCCAGAGATCACGCTCGACGATAGCCTGACTCCTCAAATCGAGGTCACAGGCACCGAAGAGTGGGGCCTCGGCGGCGATTACTGGCACGGCGGGCACCAGACCAGCCTGCCCCTGGGCGGCTTTCCCAGCGGTCCAGCTAATCCCCTGGGGAGCGAGCGCGATGGTGCCGCCCTCTACCGTTTCCTGGTTGCCGACAGCATCCCTTTCAACCGCCATCTGGTCTTCCGGCTGGGACATGGTAGCCACAATCAGAGTCCTTACCCCTATCGCGCTCTCTTGCTCTGGTATGGGACAGTACGTCAGACGGCGACTCTTAGCGATACACTGCTCCCCGCACAGGCAGGCAGCCGCTTCCAACACGGCTACCAGGCCGTAGATGAACACTTCTATGATCTGCACGCCGCCGCTATTTACCAACAGGGGAATATCACGCGCAGCGGCACTGTCAGTGCGGCGAGCGGGGCGCTCTCGTTCAGTCTCCGCCTGGCGGCCAATAACGTCGGGGCTTTTCTGCGCCGTCTTTTTGACTACTGCACCCCCAATCAGAGCGCCGCAGTCTACGTGGATGGGGCCTTCGCCGGGATCTGGTACAGCGCCGGTGTGGCCAACCACGGCCCGCCCGGCTCGCCTCGCCACTGCTGGCGCGAGGAAGACTATCCGCTGCCAGCTCAGTTGACGGCGGGCAAAAGCGCCATCCATCTGCGTCTTGTCCCCGTCTCTTTGAGCCAGACATCCTTATCAGCCTGGACGGCCTTCCGCTACCAAGCGTATAGCTTCCTGCCCTAGACCAGTCTCCTCTGCCCGCAGCGGCTCACACACTTGTGCCCCGGAAGCGCACCTTACATCCAGTAAGATCGACATCCTTTCACCATGAGACCGGTAGAAATCACAGGCATCTGTCAACTGATCATGGTAGGCTATCGTTACGACAGCAGTGCTCATCTTGAGCACAGTGACTATTGCGTCCACCGCGGCCTGTATTGTAGACCGCGCAGCAAGGAGGCATAGCTATGAGCCGGTCAGCTTCTTACGCTACTGCCGCCGCCCCGAGCGAGGCGCGGCCCCTGATTCCCGCTCAGGGCAATGGGCGCCGTCTACTACGACGACTGAGCGCCCTCCAGCAGGAAGTGGCCGAAGTCGTGGAGGAGGCAGTTGAGAGCGGCAGTCATACGAATGGGCCCCGTGTTCAGGCCCTGGAGGAGGCATTTAAGATCTATCTGCAGGTGGTCGATGCGATCGCCGTCAATAGCGGCAGCTCTGCTTTGCGGGCCGCCTGCGAGCTGCTGCGCCTGCCCCCGGGAGCCGAGGTCATTGTCCCATCCTACACGTTTATTATGACCGCATATGCGGTCAACGATGCCTTTGCCTTCGAGTCCCAGAGCGGAGCGCTGGCCAAAGGCGGTCTGATTCCTGTCTTTGTCGATATCGATCCTCAGACCTATACGATCGATCCGGCCAGCGTCAGGGACGCCCTAAGCGAGCGCACGCGAGCCATCATCGCCGTCCATATGCTGGGTCAAATGGCTGACATGCGCCCCCTGCTCGATCTGGCCGATGAGCACGAGCTTTTTCTCATCGAGGATGCCGCCCAGGCCCACGGCGCGACCTACTGCGATCCCCAGACGAACCATATTTACCAGGCGGGGAGCATGGGCGATTGCGGCTGCTTTTCGCTGAGCGATGTGAAAAATATCGGCTCGCTGGGCTGCGATGCGGGCCTGCTGACGTTGACTAGACGCCTCGGCTCCCGCCTGCCAGCTCTCTCCGCCGAGGCCCGTGCCTGGCGCAATACGGGTCGCCTCGGGCGGCATCGCTATGAGCATCAGACCTGGGGTATCCGCGCACGGATGGACGAGTATTCGGCCTCAGAGTGTCTGGCCCAGCTGCACTATCTGGCTAGTTGGGTAAGCCGTCGCCAGGAGATTGCCGCACGCTATAACGCTGCTCTGGCTGGCACTTCTTTCACGCCCCCCTATACTGCTCCTGGCCGCGGCCATGCTTTCTTCAATTACATGGTGAAAGCGCCCACGCTGGAAGCCCGCCACCTGCTGGAGTCCCGCCTGCGAGCGGCGGGCATCCAGGTTGCCGATACCTATAGTGTGGTGCCTGATCAGCCTCTCTATCGCCAGGGTCTGCTTCCCTGCCGTACGGTGGCCGCTGAGCGAGCGCGGGAGGTTGCTCATTTACTGGTGGCCATTCCCTGTTACCCTGAGCTTGGTGAGGAGGAGATTGCCCGCATTGAGGAAGTGTTGAGCCGTTGCCCGTAAGCGGCTCCCAGCCCTGCCCTGCCCAGTCCTGCCCTGCCAGGCTCCTCACTAGAGGAGGGCCCAGCGCCGGTGACAAGGCTTTTCTCTGCCTCTCCCGCCGTCTCTCCTGCCTTGCGCCGGTGCTGGCCTCTTCCCCTTCTGTTTCCGTTTATTCACCATGAGCCTCTTGGGGAGAAGACCCGCTCTCTGCCTCAGCCAGGTGCGTCTTGATGAGTGCCAGGAGTTCTTCGGTCCGAAAGGGCTTGGTGAGATAGGCGCTGGCACCGGCCAGACGCCCCTTGAGGCGGTCTAGAACGCCATCATAGCCGGAGAGAATGATGATGACCGGGCGCCGAGGACGACGGGCCTTGAGGATCTGAGCAATACGGTAGCCACTGAGGCGCGGTAAGGCTATGTCCAGGAGCACGAGATCAGGGAGGAGATCGCGTTGCTGCGCAAGCGTCCTGATGGCCTCTACACCATCAGCATAGGTCAGGCAATCGATACCCTGGCGTCGCAAACATACCTCGACGATCTTGCGCACCGGCAATGAGTCGTCGATCACCATGACAAGCTTGCCCATCGTAGCCTGCCCTTTCCTGGAAACGAGGCCCAATCGCTGACTGGCCTTAATAAGCTGAGCGATCTGGCCCTCATCGGTCAATGATACTGGCAGGTTGCTGCTTTCTTACTGCTCTCGCCGGAGGGAGGGTAGCCAGCCAGAGGCGATGGCGCCTCCTGGTTTTGCTCCGCCCATCTGAGATAGCTCGACCTTCGTAGTGGTAGTGGAACGGGCGCTTTAGCCGCCATGCCTGTCTCGTCTTGCGGTCCCGTCAATCCGATAAGGAAGCTGACTATAGACTGGGTCTGGCCTTGACTTGACAGGTGGTTCGTTCTCCCCACCAACTCCTTCCCTGTCAATAGCGCTCGTTGCGCGCGAGCAAGAGAGCGACCGAGTCCGGTAGCGCCCCCTGGGCAAGCATGGCTGAGACGGCCTGGCCTGGCCCGGCCAGGAGCGGGCAGCGAGCGCTTCGGCGCTCTTCCTGTCTCCCGGCCAGGACGCCAGCGACCGACCATATCCCGCTCCGTCAGGGCACAAGGAATTCTTCGAGCATCCGCTGGCGGCAAGGTTCAGCCAGCTTGCGCAGGGCCTTGGCCTCGGCCTGCCTGATGGCCTCGTGCGTGACTCCCAGTTTGCGCCCAACCTCTTTCAAGGAGTGCTCACGTGCCCCCTGAAGACCATAGCGCAGGCAGAGGATGCGCCGCTCGTTGGGGCTGAGACTCTGCAGCATCTCCTTGATGTGCGTTTCCAGCATCTGGCGAATGACGACCTGCTCAGGCGAGTAGGCGATGTCGTCTTCAATGGTGTCCCTGAAGGGGATCTCATCTTCCGAGCTGGTAGCCGGTGAGTCGAGGCTGAGCGTCTCTTCGCTAGCCTGCAAGAGCGCGATCACCTGCCGCTCCGAGAGATCTAGCTCCTCCGCCAGGTCCTCGGTCGTGGGATCACGCTCAAGGTCCTGCTGCAAGCGCTGGCGCACCTGGGTCAGACGCTTCAGCTCTTCGCGCTTGTAAAGCGGCACCCGAATGGTGTGGGCTTGCTTGGCCAGGGCATGCGACATGGCGCGCTTGATCCACCAGGTGGCATAAGTGCTAAATTTGTAGCCCCGGCGATAGTCAAATTTCTCGATGGCATGAATGAGGCCAATGTTGCCTTCCTGGACCAAATCCATCAGGTCCATTCCCAGACCCACGTACCGACGTGCGATGCTGACAACCAGGCGCAGGTTGGACTCAATGAGCTGCCGCTTGGCCTCTTCTCCTTGGGCAAGGATGTAGGGATCAGGATAGGCCTTCTTGCGCTCCTCACGGGCACGCTCCATCTGCCGGGCCAGCGCCGTCACTTCTTCGGCAGAGAGCTGGCGCGTGCGGCCAATCTCGCGCTTGTACATCTGACGAGAATCACGCAGGCAGAGTATGTCTTGCTCAGACTGCATTGATGTCTTGTCATCCGCAATATCAGGGAAGGCCCGCTCGACAAGCCGCGGTCGCAGGCGCCATTCTTCATCGTCGGCTGGTCCGGCACCAATGACAACGCAGGTGGAAGTGGGCTTAGGCAAAACACTGACCATAGATACACTCCT